>VXME01000048.1 GCA_009861545.1 Acidobacteriota bacterium
CTCCAGGACCCTGCGCCCCGGAACGCCGTCGCGCTGCGCTCTGCGGTGCAAGCTCCTAGACGCCCGAGAGTTCCTGAATCTCCCCCGTGCTCGTTCCGAACGCCTCGACCGGCACGCCGAGCTTGTCCATCAGCGACACGTGCAGGTTGGACATCGGGGTCGGGTCCGGACACTGCAGGTGCTGTCCGCAGTGCAGCGTCCCCGCCCCACCGCCGGCGAGCAGTATCGGCAGGTTCTCCGAGGAGTGTCGGTTGCCGTCGCTCAGGCCGCCGCCGTACAGCACCGCCACGTGATCGAGCAGCGAGCCGTCGCCGTCCGGCGTGGCGCGCAGCTTGTCCAGGTAGTACGCCAGCAACGACGTGTGGTACGTGTTGATCCGGGTCAGCTTCTCCAGCTTGTCCGGGTCCTGCTGGTGATGCGAGGTCGGGTGGTGCGCTTCCGGCACGCCAATCTGCGGGTAGGTCCGCCCGCTGTACTCGCGGCTGATCATGAAGCTGACGACGCGGGTCAGGTCGGTCTGGTAGGCCAGCACCTGCAGGTCGAACATCAGCTTCGCATGCTCGTCGAAGGCGGCGGGAACGCCCAGCGGCGGCGCAATCTCGGGCAGTTCCTGGTCGACCTGCGCCTCGGCCTTCTGGATGCGGCGCTCGATGTCGCGCACGGCCTCCAGGTATTCGCCGAGCTTCAGGCGATCGCGCGGCCCGAGATCGCGCCGCAACGCGGCCACCTTGTCGGTCACCGCGTCCAGGAGGCTGCGATTCTGCTCGATGCGCGCCAGCCGCGCGGCGGGATCGGTGCCGCCCGTGTCTCCCAGCAGGCGCTCGAACACCGTCCGCGGGTTGGTCTCCATCGGCAACGGCGTCGTCGTGCTCCGCCAGCAGATCGTGTTGGTGTATGCACAGGTGTAGCCCCCACCACACGTACCCACATCGTCGCCCGACTCCAGCGCCAGCTCCAGCGACGCGAGTTGCGTGTGCCGGCCGGCTTCTCTTGCCACCAACTGATCCATCGACACGCCGGCCCCGAGCTGGGAGCCCTGCGTGCGCTTCGGCGGCACGCCGGTCAGGAAGCTCGTGGCCCCGGTCTCGTGGATGTTGTCCGGGCCCTTGTTGCTGAGTCCCGACACGACCAGCAAGCGGTCCCGGAACCGCTCCAGCGGCTGCAGGATCGGGGTGATCTCGAACCCCGTACCTGCCGTGGCGGGAATCCACTGATCCATCACGATGCCGTTCGGCACGTAGACGACGCCGAGCCGTCTGACCGGCTTCGCCGCGGTCCGGCCCAGGGCGGTCAGCGCCGGCACCATGCCGTCGAGGAGCGGCAGCGCCAGCGCGGCGCCGATGCCGCGGAGCACCGTACGGCGAGGGAGAGCCTTCCTGCTGATCATCATGATTCTGATCTCCGCATCTGAAACGGCGTGCTCTCGACGATCCCGAACACCAGGGAGGACCAAGCGTAGTCGTCGTCGGCCGCGTCGCGAATGATCTCGCGGAGGGCCGGCATGTCGTAGTACTCGAGTCCGCGGCCGAGGGCGTAGGTGGCGAGCTTCTCGGTCACCGTCCACACGAACTGCTCGTGACGCTCCAGCAGCATCGCCTTGAGTCCGGCCAGCCCCACGAACCCGGTTCCGTCCGGGAAGACGCCCGAGGCATCGATGGGACCGCCTCCCTCGCCGGTGGCGCGCCACTTGCCAACCGCATCGAAATGCTCCAGGGCAAAGCCCAGCGGGTCCATCGGGGCGTGGCAGTTGGCGCACACCGGGTTCTCGCGGTGCTGTTCCAGCCGCTGTCGCACCGAGGCCGGCCGGCCGCCTTCCCCGCGGTCCGGAAGCGCCGGCACGTCCGGCGGCGGGGGCGGCGGCGGCGCGCCGAGCATGTGCGAGAGCAGCCAGTGGCCGCGGAGCACCGGCGAGGTGCGCGTGGGATAGGAGGTGACGGTGAGGATGCTGCCGTGTCCCAGCAGCCCGCCGCGCACGCCGTCGGGAAACGTCACGCGGCGGAACCGGCTGCCGTAGACGTTCGGGACGCCGTAGTGCTGCGCCAGCCGCTCGTTGATGAACGAGTAGTCGGCCCGCACGAGATCCAGAACGCTGCGATCCTCGCGGATCTGGCTGGCCACGAACAACTCCGTCTCGCGCTCGAACGCCTCGCGCAGGTTGTCGTCCCACTCCGGAAAGAGCTCCGGCGTCGGCACGACGCTCGACAGTGTGCGCAGGGCCAGCCACTGCAGGGCGAAGCCGTCGACGAGAGCCTGCGCGCGCGAATCCGACAGCATCCGCCGCACCTGCCTTCGCAGCACGTCCGGGTCGCGCAGGTCGCCGCGGGCAGCCACGTTCAGCAACTCGTCGTCGGGGATGCTGCTCCAGAGGAAGAACGACAGCCGCGAGGCCAGCTCCAGATCGGTGACCGCGTGTATAGTGCCGGGCCGCGTGTCCACCGGGTCGCGCTCGACGCGGAACAGGAACTCCGGATCCACCAGGATGCTCTCCAGCGCCCGCTGGATTCCGGACTCGAAGCCGCCCGCCTCACGCCCCGCGGCGTAGAACCCCAGCAGCGTGGCCAGGTCGGTCTCGGTCACCGGGCGGCGGAAGGCCCGCCGCGCGACGGCGCCGAGAATCTCCCGCGCGCACGCTTCTTCTTCCCCTGTTCCGGGCGCGGGGCGACACACGAACAGCCGTTCCCGGCTCGGGGTCTCGCCGGGGCCGGTGGCTTCGAACGGACCGGCGATGCTCACCCGATCGACCGCGGCCTCGGGTGCCTCCGACGTCGAGCTCCAGCGCTCGGCGATGGCCAGCACCTTCCCGGTCGCCCGCGGCTGCAGCACCCCGTCGCGCTCCGAGCGGGCCTGGACGAAAGAGACGCCGAGCACCCGCGGCCCCGCCCCGGCGGAGACGCGAACCGACAGGTCCTCGTCGGCGTGCAGCGTGTACTCCTCCCACGTCCGGTCGCCGAGCACCGCACCGGCGAAGGTGCGCGGCGGCGGCGTTCCCGGCGCGCCTCCTATGTCGAACACCGCCACCCGTTCGCCGTCGAGGCGCACTTCGAGCCGCTGCCGGTTCTGCAGGCCGCGCACGTAGTCGTAGAGCTGCCGCTGCAGCCGGATGCTCACGTCGTATTCGCCGTCCAGCGGGAAGTTGTGCCGGATGGCGATGCCCCCCCGCGACCCGAACGGCAGGTCCTCGCTCATGCGCAGGTCCTGAAACCGCATCGCGGGGACGTCGTAGGTCGCGGTGGTCGGCTCGATGTCCGGATCGCCCACCGCCAGACGGCTGATCCTGCGCGCCGCGAAGATGTAACGGTCGAGCAGCGCCGGCGACACCGACAGAATGTCGGCCATGTTGTCGAAGCCGAGGTCAGCGTTGTCCGCCGGCAGCAGCGCGCTCGCGTCGATGTCCAGCGCCAGCAGATCGCGCACCGCATTCTCGTACTCCCGCCGGTTCAGGCGGTGCACGGTGGTCCGGCCCGGATTGGGAGCCGCCGTCGCGGCCTCGTCCAGGGCGCTCTCCAGCGCGGAAGCGGCGGTCTCGTAGGTGGCGGCGTCCGGTCTGCGCCGGCCGGCCGGCGGCATCGACGCGGTCCGCAGCCTGCGCACCACCTTCTCCCAGGCATCCGGGTGGTCGCCCACCTGGGCCGGGTCCATCGCGTCCAGTGTGAGCCCGGCCGTCCGCAGCCGTTCGTTGTGGCAGCCGACACAGTAGCGGTTCAGGACCCGGCGCACGGACTCGCCGGTCGCCCCGCCCGCGGCAGCGGGGGTTTGCGTCTGCGGCGTCACTGCGGGCGCGTGCGCAGCGGATGCGACCTGCTGTTCGCCGGCCGGGGCTGCTTCCCGAGGCCCGGCGGCATGCACGTCGAACAGACCCAGGCAGGCTACGGTGGCGCCGAGTCCGACGACGCCGGCTCCGGTCTTCGACATCGTTCCACCTCGGGTTGCGAACGCGGCCACATCCCCTCCGCACGTGGCTCGCCGCCGGCGAACGAATGGCGTAGTCTACTCCCCCTGTCGGTGTTCGCGCGAACGATTCCCCGGAATCCGGGGCGGTCGACGGCTATCGCCGCGTGCCGGTGACGTCGGTCCGGACGCTGAAGAGCGTCTTGCCAGACGTGATGTACAGCGTCCGCAGGTCGTCCCCGCCGAAGGCGACGTTGGTGATCGTGTCCTCCCAGATCGGGATGTGCTCGAGCAGCTCGCCGGCCGGCGAGAAGACGTGCACGCCGGCCACCGTGTCGAGCGTCTCGCTCGTGCCGCGCAGCCGGTTGAGGCCCGCCGCGACATAGAGGTTGCCCTCGCTGTCGATCGTCATCCCGTCTCCGCTCCGTCCGGGATAGAAGTCGTGGAATACGCGCATGTTGCTCGCCGTGCCGTCCTCCGCGAGGTCGTAGGCGCGGATCATCCGCGCGCCGCCCTCCTGCTGCGCCGTCTCGATCAGGTACAGCGTGCGGTCGTCCGGCGAGATCACGATCCCGTTGGGCCGCTCGATGTCCGGCTCGGTCAGGATGCGTGCGATGGAGCCGTCGGGGTCGATGCGATACACCCCGTGCACGCCGGTCTGCTCGGCCGTCACGACCGGTCCCGGGCGATCGGTGAAGTAGACCCGCCCCTGCCCGTCGATGGTGAGATCGTTCGGCTGATGAAGCTGCTTGCCCTCGAAGTGGTCGGCCAGCACCTCGATCTCTCCGGTCGCGATGTTCGTTCGCGTGATGCGCGGCAGGACGTCGTCGCCGTTGCCCCCTTCGCACGCCAGCAGCCGCCACTCGCTGTCGAAGATCAGCCCGTTGGCGCGGTTGCTCGGCTCGCGGTAGGTGGTGATCGTTCCGTCGGTGTCCATCTTCAGGATGCGGCCGGTAACGCGCAGGTCCGTGAAGTAGACCGCGCCCGCCTCGTCCACCGTCGGGCCCTCGGTAAAGGAGATGATCCCCTCGACCGCGACCGGCCGGTTCTCCGCCTCCTGCGCGAGCGCACCCCCCCCCCCCGGCACCCCCCCCCAAGCCCGCCCGGAAAATATACAGAACCCCAAAACGTGCAAAATGGACACCTTCAACATTGAC
>VXME01000049.1 GCA_009861545.1 Acidobacteriota bacterium
GCGTGCGCCACGTCACCACGGTGGCGCTGCCGGAGACGGCCGAGATCGTCGAGGCCGTCGTGGGCGACGCCGAGCGCTGGGACGTGTCGGCGGCGGCGCACCTGGCGTTCGTCCGGCCGCTGGCCCCCGGCGCCCGCTCGAACCTCGTGCTGCTGACGGCCGCGGGAGCCATCGTGCCGCTGACGCTGGTCGAAAGCGCCGATGCGCCGGTGGACACGGTCCTCCGCGTCGGCCCCCGCTCGGCGGAGCCGGCCGGCGGCGGTCCCGCGCTGGCTTCCGCCGATGCGGTCGCCGCAACGGCTGCCCGCGCGGCCGAGACCTGGGAGGCGGTCGCGGATGCGGAGGCGCGCGCGGCCGAGCGTATCGAGGCAGCCCGCTCGGCGGCGCAGGCCGCACTCGACGCGCGCCGCGAAGCCTATCCGCGGCAGGCGCGCTTCGACTACCGCTGGACCACCGAGGCGGCCGGCTACCCGTGGCTGGTCGAGGAAATGTGGCACGACGGCCGGCGGACGTTCCTGCGGACGCGGGCGCTGTCGCCGGACCTCTACGAGCACGTGGGCGGGGAGCTGGAACGGGTCGCGGTGTCGGAAGTGCTCGATGGCGTGCTGCACGTGGTCCCGCGGGTGCTCGGGTCCGGCGCGATGGAAGTCGGCGAGCGGCGGCTGCGGTGGACGGCCGTACTGAGAAAGGAAGGCCCGTGATGGCGAAGTGGAAGCAGGTGCTCCAACCCCCGGCCGGTGCGCTGCCGGGGAACCTGGTCACCAAGGCCGGCGTGGGCATCATCGCCGTGCTGCTGGCCGGTCTCTTGCTGAGCCAGTCGGGCGGGGACGAGGAAGCCGAGGATGCCGGCGCGGCCGAGCCGGAGGTCACCGGACGAGGCATGGTCGGGCAGCTCCGGTCGCGGCTGACGCAGCTCGCCGAGCAGCGCCGGGTCGAGGAGGACGACGGCGGGGAGTCTGGTGACACCCATCCGCCGCAACTGCCGCCGGCTCCGCCGGGGCCGGGCGGCGCGGCGTCGGAGGACTCGTCGTCGCTTCCGACGGCCGGCGAGGTGGAGCTGCGCGAGCGGCTGCGGCTGGAGGCCATCGAACGGCGCGCCCGGTCGCTGCGCGCGCCAAGCGTCGTGCAGACCTTCCGGGACGAGCTGCGTCGAGGCGACGGCGACGTTGTCGACCCGGACCGCAGCGGTTCAGGGGGAATGGCGCCGGCTGCGCCCGCCGTAGTCGCTGGCGACGCCGGCACGGCGTCGAGCCTGCCGGCGCCGCCCGACCCGGCCGCCATAGCCGACCGCATGCAGGACGCGAACGCGGCGCTGCTGGCGGGGCTGGCCGGCGGCGACGCTGCGGACCCGGCCGCACGCACCGTGCCGGGCGTGACCGGGCCGCCCGTGGATGCGACGGCGGAGCCGGCGGTGGTGAGGACCCCGATGGACCCGGACGGATGGGAGCGGGTCTACGAGGGATCGGTGCTGAGCGCGGTGCTCGTCACGCAACTCGACGGCGACTTCGCCGGCCCGGCTCTCGCGCAGGTCGCGATCCCATTCTACTCGCGCGACCGCCAGCGCATCCTCGTGCCGCGCGGCGCACGGCTGCTCGGCGCGGCGGAGGCCGTCCGGCATCAGGACCAGAGCCGGCTGGCGGTCGGCTTCCACCGGCTCGTCTGGCTCGACGGCCGCTGGGTCGACCTCGCGTTCCACGGCCTGAACGCCATCGGCGAGAGCGCACTGGCGGACCAGGTCGACCGCCACTACGCGTCGACGTTCGCCGCCGCCGGCGCGGTCGGCCTGCTCGCCGGACTGACGCTCCAGGGCTCCGACCCGTACGCCGGGGGCGGGGCCGGCTTCCGCGCCGCGTCCGGGCAGGGCTTCGGCCAGTCGGCGACGCAGATCCTCGGGCGGTTCCTCAACCGCCTGCCCACGGTCACGGTGCGCGCCGGCCACCGGCTGCGTGTCTGGGTGACCTCGGACTTCCTCGTGCCGCGGCCCGAGCCGCACCCGGAAAGGATGTACCGGAAATGACGAACAGATGGCGCTTGTTGATTGCAGGCGTGGTGGCCGCCGTCGCGATCGGAACGTGGTCGAGCCGGCGCGCCGAGGCGTGCCTGTTCGGCTCGTGCGACGCGATCATCATCGCCAACCAGGTGACGCAGATCGCCCACATGGTGACGCAGATCTCGAAGATGGTCGACCAGCTCCAGTCGCTCGACGGCGTGCTGGCGACGACCACCGAGCTGGTTACGTCGAACGACATCGGCATGGGCAACATCGGCCGGCTGCGCGAGGTGACCGACGCCGAGTGGCTGATCGGCCGCCACGGCATCGGCCTGTCGACGAGCACGAGCGCGGGCGGCGTCGGCGCGTTCCTCCAGCGGATTCCCGGCGTCACGGACGAGGCCGGCTGGCTCGACGTGCTGGCCGCGCCGAGTCTCGGCGACCCGGCGGCGGCGACGGTGCTGCTGGGCGGGCGGCCGGCGACGGAGACCTCGGCGGCCGAGCCGAGCACATTCCGCTCGTGGACCGCTCCGAGCGGCCCGGCCTGGTCCGGTCCCGGCCGCAACGCGGCGCGCGAGGCGCTCGACATCCTCGGCGACGTGGCCGAAGGCACCGCGACGTGGCGCACTGTGTGGGACGACATCGAGGCGGCGCTGCCGCCGTCGGTCACGGCCGCCGACCTGCGGGGGCTGCGCATGGCGCGTGCAGTTGCCGACCGGTTGGTGCGTCTCTGGCGGCGGTCGGAGCGGCGGGCGGCGGCCGAGCTGACGCACGCGCACGCGGTCGCCGAAGCTGCCTCGACCCTGGCCGTGCAGGTCGGCGAGTCGGCGGCGCACCTGTCGGACTTGCGCGACGACGACCTGATGCGAACGCAGCGCGTCGACCAGGCCGCGCTCGCGAACGGCGTGACGCAGACCGAGCTGCTGCTGGCGCAGGCGCAGCTTGCCGCCTTCGAGGCGGCGCGCGAAGCCCGCGAGCGCTACGAGGTCGAGCGGGCGCGGCGCGAGGCGGCGGCACGTTGGCAGGACGACACCGTGCAGGCGCGGACCGAGCACGACGCCTTCCTCGCGGATCTGGCTGCGGCCGAGTCCGCCGTCATCGACAGCCACCGGCGCGTCCCGTCGCCGTCGAATTGGTAGTCCGGCCGCAACCCTGGAGGAAAAGAGCAGCCATGACACCAATCGACTTGCTGTTGATGCTCCAGCAGGCGTCCGTCCTGACGGACCAGTTGATGGCCTCGGTGGCTCCGGCCGTGGCCACGGCCGGGATGCAGCTCTGGCAAGGGCTGGCGCTGATCGTCGTCGTCTGGACCGGCGCGCAGATGGCCCTTGCCGGCCACGGCGTCAACATGGCCGCCGTCGTCCGCATGGTCGTCGGGCTGTCGATCCCGCTCGGCATGCTCCGCTTCTACACGGCGCCGCTGCCGGGGACCGGCCGGAGCGTCCCGGACCTGATCACGGGGATGGGCGACTGGCTCCAGGGAATGATCGTCGCCGACGCCGGGACCGCGATGCTGGAGCAGCTCGGTCTCGCGACCGGCGCGTGGCGGGAGCTGTTCGCCGGCCAGGGGCTGTTCGGGAGCCTTGCCTCGTTCGGCTGGAACGTCGTCGCGGACCTGCCGGGCGTGCTCGACGCGGCCTTCGACCTCTTCATGACGCTCGGACTGATGGTCGTCCTCCTCATGGGTCTGGTGGTGGTCTTCGCGCTCGGGCAGGCGCAGGTCATGTGGGCGCAGATCGCGCTCTCCATCGCGCTGGTGCTCGGCCCGGTGTTCATCCCCTGGATGCTGGTGCCGCAGCTCTCGTTCCTCTTCTGGGGCTGGTTCCGAACGGTGCTCGTCTACTCGCTCTATGGGGCCATCGCGGCGGCGGTCTTCCGGGTCGTCACCGAGCTGGGGATGTTCGTCGTGCAGGGGTGGACGGGCGACGTGTCGGCCGACGTGGAGTGGGCGGGGCCGACGGGGATCCTGACCGCGATGCGGCGGTCGCTGGTGACCATCCCCTACATCGTGGCGGCCGGATTGGCGACGCTGAAGGTGGGCGAGCTGACGCAGATGCTCGTCTCGGGCTCGGGCAATGTCAGCTCGGGTGCGTCGGGCCGCGCGGTGCAGACCGCGTCGGCGGCGCGCGTGGTGATGACGGGGGGAGTGTGATGGTGGCGCGGGAGTTCGCGGAGATATGGGGAGAGCAGATGCACGCGGCGCGGCATCTGCGGGTGGTCACCGGGGCGCTGGCGCTGGTCGTCCTGGTGCTGGCCGTCGCGTTGGTGCGCCTCGCGTGGGCGCCGCAGCCGAAACCCCTGGTCGTGCGCGTCGACGAGGTCGGGCGCGCCGAGGCGGTCGCCTACGAGGCGATGGAGGCGCAGGCCGACCCGCTGGACCCGACCACGGGCTTCTTCCTGCACCGCTTCGTCGTCGACCACTACTCGCGCCGGCAGGGCACGGTGCGCGAGTACTGGGAGCGGTCCTTGTGGTTCCTGACGCCGGAGGTGGCCAACGCCGCCTACGCCGAGCAGGCCGAGGACGTGGCGGCGACGGCGGTCGGGCTGGCCGACGAGGAGCTGCACGTCGAGGACGTGGCCGTCCGCATCCTGCCGCAGCCGGCCGAGCCGCACGGCGCGGCGGCGACCTTCGACCTCGTGCGAATGCGCGGCGGCGAGGAGCTGGCCCGCGAGTCCTGGTCGGTCTCGATGCGCTTCT
>VXME01000050.1:0-2318 GCA_009861545.1 Acidobacteriota bacterium
GCCATGGTGGCCGGAGTCACGTAATTCAGTCTCTGGAAAACCCGGTACGGTTCAGCTGGCGGCGCTCGGACATCCAGGAGAGTGGTCGGGTGACAGCAAGAAGAGGGTTTACCGAGCTGACAGCGGAGCGGTGTTGAACTGGTGGCCATCTACCGGCACCTTACTGTGCCAGGGTCCGCGACAGTCGTGTGCGACGCTGGAGGCGATGGTGTCGGAGGCACTGTCGGCGGGTGGAATGGTGAAAGTACCGGACGGCGGACAGCCCGAGGCTCCGACGGTTGGCGATGTCGGAGCGAGCCCAGCGGGCACCAGTAATGCCAAGAAGGTGTTTGTCGTGCACGGTCATGACGAGCGCGCGCGTGAGCAGCTCGAGCTGGTCCTACATAAACTGGATTTGGAACCGTTTGTCCTCGCGAATACTAGTGGCGGCGGCCTAACGATTGTCGAAGCGCTGGAGAAGGAAATACATGTTCCTGCGACTGCCGATCGTTTTGGCATTGTGTTGCTTACGCCAGACGACATGGGGTACAAGGCAGGCGAGAACGCGAGCGAGGCGGAGCCTCGTGCTAGGCAGAATGTAGTTATGGAAATGGGAATGTTGATCGCTGCTTTTGGGAGGCCACGCGTTGCGATATTAAAGAAGGGACATTTGGAGGTGCCGTCGGATGCAAGCGGAATCATATATATCTCGTTCAATGATCATGTGAAGGAAACGGTGCCGAAGCTCTGCGAGCGCCTCAGAGAAGCAGGGTTTGAGATTAGTCCAACCGCGCTTACGAAGGCATTTGCATAATGGCACCGAAGAAGGAAGTAACGATTCATACGGATGGGGCCTGTACAGGGAACCCCGGTCCTGGCGGGTACGCTGCAATACTCGCGCACGGCGCGCACAGAAAGGAGCTGTCAGGAGGTTTTCGGCGAACGACGAATAATCGGATGGAATTGGTGGCGGCCATCGTTGGACTAAGGGCGTTGAAGCAGGAATGCCGGGTCGTGCTCTATAGTGATTCGGAATATCTCGTAAAGGCTATGACAAAGGGGTGGGCAGAGCGATGGAAGAGCAAGGGGTGGAGACGGAATAGGAGTGCGAAAGCCTTGAATGCCGATCTGTGGGCGCAACTTCTGGAGTTGTGCCAAGACCACAGGGTACAGTTTCGATGGGTAAGGGGGCACTCGGGCAATCTGGAAAACGAGCGGTGTGACAAGTTGGCTGTTGAGGCCGCTGCGGGAGCCGACCTACCGGTCGACGAAGGTTTCGAGCGATCGGAGAAATAGGGAACGTGGGTGTGGTGTCTACGGACGGGGATTGGGAGATTCGTGGTGTGGCGGGAAGGCTCGCCGCCGGGACCAAAGCAGTCGGGCACTTCGGGATTTGATTTCATGTGCGTGCCCCGGCTCCTGGCGGAGCACACGCCCGAAACGCTCCGCCACGTCTCCGGACGGACGGAGGCACCGGGGTGTGCGGCCGCGCCGCAGCCGATGTCCCGTAGCGGTGCCTGGCACGGGACAGCGTCGGCCGTCCGACAACAACGCTCTCAGCCAGTGCGAGCAGCGACTCACCGAAGGGCGAAGCGCAAGCGAAGGAGGCACGATGCGGCTCGACTCGCCGGGAGCAGAGGCTACCTCTCCGCCTTACGTACCCACACGAAGTTCGCGATGACCCACAACCCGTATGGGGTGTGGCGGACGGTCTCAGGAAGCGGCGGAATATAGGCGCTGGATGGCAGCGCGTTGCTTGGCGAGCGTCGGGGCGGCGTAGATGCGCGTGGTGGCGACGTTGGTGTGTCCATAGAGGTCCTGAATGTCGGCGAGATCAGCGCCGGCGTGCCGGAGGCAAGTGGCGAAGGAGTGACGGATCTGATACACGGTGAAGGGCTGCCGGTGAGCTTTCCGCGCGGCTGCCTGAATCGCTTTGTTCGCGCTCTGCGTCGACCAGGGACCGAAAGCGTCTGCGGCGATGAAGTCGTGGACGGCACGGAGGGCGTCCTCGACCAATGGGATGGCGGCGAGTCGACCACCCTTGCCGCGGGGGACGTTTACGTACGGCACGGGATCGGCGAGCCGAAAGTCAAGAGGCGTGAGCCGGCCCATCTGGGAAGGCCGCATACCGGTCCAGTGCATGAGACGCAGCCGGGCGGAGGTCTTCGTTCCGCTCGACAGGTGCAAGAGGACGGATTCGATGTGCTGGCGGTCGACCCAGCGAGGGCGCGGGAGAGGCAGCGGAAACCGTACGAGATCTTCGAAGTCGATGGCCGCGCGGCGACCGTACAGGGTGCGGACCAAGTGCATGAGGGCATGTCGGCGGTGGTTGCAGGTCG
>VXME01000050.1:2328-60178 GCA_009861545.1 Acidobacteriota bacterium
TTATTCTCTGTGTTGGGCCGGGGGGCGCGGGTATTGGGTGCGTACAATTTGCTGTGGGGTTTGGGGGGGGTGTGTGCTGGTCGCCGCGGGGCGGGCGCGGCGCCAGTCGTGGAGCTGGGCGTTGAGCGCCGCGAGGTGCTCCACGAGCATGAGCGTGGGCAGGTGACCGAACTTGGGCAGCCACACCTCGACGTCGCGACGCCGCTCGGCGCTACCGATCAGGTTGCCGGTCACTTGGTCGAGATAGCGCTTGGCATCGGCAGCGAGGGTGTCGCGCGCGGCGCGAGGCAATGTTCGCAGGCTCGCCCGCAGTTCGTCGCGCCGGGCTCGGATGGTCTTGAGTGGAGTTCCGGGCGCGAAGCGGAGCTCGCGTTGGACACCATTAACCTTAACGGTTGCGGCCAAGCCCCAGCGATCCTTGTAGATCCCGGGGGCGACGCGGTTACGGCTACGCGACTGCGAGGAGTGGCCATCGGCCCTAGGCGATCGTCGTCGCCCCTCCGCATCGCGCCTTGTAGCACGTTGACTCGTGCTGGGCATCTCCTGTGCGGCGGTGGTGTTGCTGGTAGTCAAACCCATCCAATCACTCCTCACACGAAAGTTCGCGCGGCCCACTTGACCTCGCCGATCACCGGCGCGTCGTCGGGCCACGGCACCGTCGGCCAGGTCTTCTTGTTCGGGTTGTCGCTGACGAGCTGCCAAGCGCCGGCCCGATCCTTGCCGGCGCGCTTGACGACGAGCCCGTCGTCGGTCCGCACGACGAAGATGCGGCCCACCCTCCGGCGCTGACCCACCTGATGCACCAGGATGGAGCAACCATCGACGAGAGTTGGCTCCATCGACTCGCCGAGGATCTGGATGACGCGGCACTCACTAGCGGCGAGACCGTGGCGGGCGAGCCACTCCCGCCGGAACTTGATACGGCCTGTGATTCGCTCGTGGTCGACGACGGCGCCTCCGCCCGCGGCCCCGGCCAGCTCCGAGACGCCCACGTAGTCGCCGTCGTCTTCCGACGCGACGTACGCCTGCTGCTCCTCGAGGTCGCGGACCCGCGTCGTGGAGTCTGCCAGCTCCTTCGCGAGCTGACGGGCCGGGGTCGGATCGGTTGTCAATCCGCAGAGGAAGTCCACCGAGACGCCGAGGGCCTTAGCTGCGGACGTCAGGTTGGCCACCGACAGGTTCGCGCGGCCGTGCTCGACCATCGAGATAAGCGGGCGGGTGTTGCTGGTGCCCGCGGCGAGCTGCAGCTGTGAGAAACCCCGCAGTTTCCGGGCCTTCAGGAGGCGCTTTCCGACCGTGGTCACCCTTACAGAATAACAGAAAATTACCCCGTTGACACGTAAACAATGCTTACTCTATGCTCGCAACCCGCCAATGAGGATTACGCCCATGACACCGAAGCCGATGACGCGACAGATCCGAAGCCGGCTCGCCGGGCTGAAGCTGCCGCAGCACACCCTGGCCGCCATGCTGGGCGTCAGCCAGACGAAGCTGAACCTCATCCTCAACGGCCACCGGAAGGCGCCGTCGGGGTTCGAGGCGGAGGCCGGGGCGGCTCTCGACCGGCTGGAGCGGGCGGAGGCGGCGGCTGCCGAGGCGCGGGCCCGGGTGCTGGGAGACGCGGCATGAGTGCCCGGGACGACCGTGCCGACGACGCCGGTGGGACCGAGCCCCTGCCGGAGGTGCTGTTCCTCGACGACGTGGCGAAGCTGCTGCGCTGCTCGCCCTCGACCATCAAGCGCCGGCTGCGCGCGCAGGTGTTCCCGGTCGCGCCGCTGCCGGGGATCGACAAGCGGCCCCGGTGGAGCAAGGCAGCGCTGCTGGAGTGGATCGCGGTCGGCGGATCGGGCGGTGCCGTGCGGGGTCGCGGGAGGCGGACGGCATGAGCACGGCCGCAGAACGCAGCCGACGGGCGACCGACGGGCCGGACGGCGCCGGATGGCGCGTTGCGGATCCGGAAGCGGGTGATCCCGTGGTCGTCTGTCCGTGGTGCTGGCAGGCCGTGGCCGAGTACTGGCAGGCGCGGCCGGACGCGACCGTGCGCGTGGTCGGGCCGAGGCCGGAGTGGGCGCGCTGCGGCGTCTGCGATCCGGAGCGGGTGTGCTGATGAGGGGAATCGAGGAGGGTCCGGCGGGGACCGCCCGGAAGGGAACGGCTCCGCGGAACGGGGGCGCATGGCGGGACGGCGAAGCGAAGGCGAGGTAGCGATGCCCGCCGACCGGCTCCTGCACGCGCGGCTCGGTCACTCGGCGAAGGTCGCGAGGCTGACGGACCTGGAGTACCGGGTTTGGACGACCTACGTGCTGGCGGCGGACGACTTCGGGGTGATGCGCGCCGACGCGGTGGCGTTCCAGGCGGCGCACGACGCCTTGGGCACGCGCCCGGCGGAGGAGATCGCGAGGTGCGTCGAGCGGCTCGTCGAGGCCGGCCTCGTGGCGGCGTTCGAACACCAGGGCGCGCGCTGCCTGTACCAGTGGAACTGGCAGGACTTCCAGCGGGTGCGGTTCCCGGCGCGGACGCTGCACCCGCTGCCCGAGTCGGCCGAGATCAGCGCGAGGACGCACCACCTGTGGTCGGTGCATCCGGGCGGCGCCCGCGTGCCGGCGCTTCCGCAGAACTTCGGCACTGCTTCCGCACAACTTCGGAAGTTGTTCCGCAGAAGTGCGGAAGCGCTTCCGGACAACTCCGGAAGCGCCGCGGCTGCGGTACCGGAGAACAGCGGGCGCAACGCCGCACCGTCGCCAGGGCTCCGTGAAACGGGGCCGGATCCGCTTCCGCAGGACTTCGGCACCACTTCGGAAGTTGTTCCGAACCACTCCCGCACTACTTCCGCAGAACTTCCGTCTCGCGCGCGCGCGTACGAAACGGCTAACGGCTTACGGCCAACAGGAGAGGGGGGTGCGGGGGGAGAGGGGCGGCGACGGCAGGCGAAGGCGTCGCTGCGCGGCGGCGGCGGTGCGCGGTCGACCGAGCGGCGCGAGGCGTACGACGCGGGCATCAAGCGGGCGAAGCAGGGATGAGCGTGGGGTGCGGGCGGTGCGAGCGGACTCCGGGTTGGGAGTCGGTCGAGGTCGAAGGCGTGACCCGTCTGCAGCGCTGCGGCTGCTGGACGGCGGCGCACGCCGCGCCGCCCTCGGTGCCGCGGGAGTTCCGGGACGCGCGGTGGTCGACGTGGCGCAAGACGGCGGAGAACCGGCACGCGCTGGACGAGGCGCAAGCCTTCGCGCGGGCCGGCGCCGAGGGGCCGGACCTGTTCCTGTGCGGTTCGGTCGGTACGGGCAAGACGCGGCTGGCCTGCACGGTGGTCAACGAGGCGTGGAAAGCCGGCGAGCGGTCGGTCGCGTTCGAGCGGGTGCCGATGCTGCTCTACCGGCTACAGCCGCACGGTACGGCCGCGGAGACGGCCGGGGAGTTCAACCGGTTGACGGCGGCGCGGCTGCTGGTGCTCGACGACTTGGGGGCGGAGCGGGACGCGGCGACGGACTACACCCGGCGGACGCTCCTGATGCTCTACGAGGCGCGGCACGATGGGGGCCGCCGGACGATCTGGACGTCGAACAAGACGCCGAGCGAGGTGGGCGCGTTCATGGGGGACGACCGGCTGTCGAGCCGCATCGCCGGCCGTTGCCGCGTGATCGAGCTGGAGGGCCGCGACTGGCGGCTGGCGGGCCGCGCCGCGTGGCGGCAGGCCCAGCGCGACCCGGTTTCCGGAGAACGCGCTGCGCCGGTGATGGAGCGGGCGAGGTGACGGGCCGGAGGCCGGAGAGGACGCCCGGACGGGACGTGTGGCGCGAGGCGCGGCCGGGGCGGCGCGAGCGCAGCGGGCACCGCCGCGAGTACGACGGCCGTCGGGAGCGGCGGACGCAGGAGGCGCGGGTCGACGGCGTGGTGCGGGACGTGGGCGCCTTCCGGGCGGTGGCCTACCGGGACCTGGTCGAGCGGCAGTTCGACGGGCACCCGTTCTCGGCGCGCCGCGGCATCGGCGTGGCCGAGCGGCGCCGCTGGGTGCGGCGGCGGAAGGCCCGCGGCCCGCTGGGCGGGGAGTTCACGGTCGTCGTGGCGACGCCGGCCGGGGCGGCCCGGGCGGCGGCGCTGTGGCGCGAGGCCGGGCGGCCGGACCAGCGCACGTTCTCGGGTGCGGTCAAGCCGTCGGAGCTCGGGCACGACGTGGCCGTGTACCGGGCGGCGGGCGCCGTGCAGGCGCGGATCGAGTCGGCGGGCGGGCGCGTCGTTCGCGTCCGCATCGACGCGGAGCTGAAGGGGATGCTGGCGGCGCGGGCCGAGCGGGCGCGCCCGAAAGGCGGGACGCCGGGCGGCCGAGCTGGAGCGCTGCCGCGCCGCGGCGGCGCTGGGGCTGCCGGTCGAGGAGGGCCAGGTGCTCGTGCCCGACGCGCAGGTCGAGTACGTCGACGCCGCGGGCCGGACCGGGCGCTGCAACGTCGAGGTGGCCTCGGAGCACTACCGCGGCCGCTCGATCCGCGCGAAGGCGCGGGCGGGGTTCGTGCTCTGCGCGCTGACGGCGCGGGCCTCGAGGGCGATCCGCCGCGCGCTGGGCGGCGGGAGCGACGGCCGCCGGGGCGGCTTCCCCCTGCGGCAAGAGCCCGAGGTGATCGAGCTGTGAGGCCGTGGAAGGTGGGCGTGGGACTGACGGCGTCGGCCGGGGCGCTGGGCGTCTGGGGGCTGTGGGTCGAGACGGTGTATCTGCACCCGTTCTGGCGGGTGGTCGCCGTCGACTACGGCCTGTATGCCGCCGCGTACGGCGCCATGGCGCTCGCGGCGTTCGGTACCGGGGTCTACGCGGCGGCGCGCGTGGCCGGCCTCGGCGCGGTGGGGCGGAAGGTGGACGTCGTCGAGCGGGCGATCCGGCGGGGCGACGGGCAGGAGCGGGAACTGGCCGAGGCGCTCGCCCGCGACGAGGCGGGGGAGTACTCGTGAGCGGGGAGATGGACGCGGCGGAGTGCGGCCGGGCGGCGGTGTGGGTGGCCGGCCTGTGCGCGGCGGGGCTCGGCGGCGCCGTGCTGGTGCTGCTGCCTCGCGACCCGGAGGGGGCCGACGCCGGGCTGGCGGCCGGAATCGCGTTCGGGGCGATTGCGGCGGCGGTCTGGTACGTCGCGGCGGTGTGCCGCGCGTGGTGAGGAGGAGGAGTTCGATGCGGAAGCGATGGTGGGTGTGGAGCGGGCTGGTGGCGGCGCTGGCCGCCGCAGGTGAACGGGCGCTGTTCGCGCAGGGCACGTCGCCCTGGGTTCAGGCGGTCAACAACCTGCAGCAGGCGTTCACGGGGCCGATCGCGCGGGGTCTGGCCCTGGTGGCGATCGTGGTCGGGGGACTGATGTTCGCGTTCCAGGAAGGCGGCAGCAAGCAGGCGCTGGCCGGGATCATCTTCGGCCTCGGCATGGCGCTGGGCGCGGCCAACTTCATCGCCTGGCTGTTCTGATGCGCGGGCGAAGGCAGTGGAAGGGCTACACGATCCTGAGCCAGCCGCTCACGGTCCTGGGGGTCGAGCGGCGGTTCTTCCTGCTGGCGGCGACGCTGGCCGCCGCCATCTGGAACGCGGTCAACAGCCTGTCGGCGGGCGGGCTGGTGTTCGGGGTGCTGTACGCGGCCGGCTGGCTCGCGTGGCGGCGCGACCAGGACCTGGTCGGCGTGGTCCGGGCCGCGATCCGGTACCGCAGCCGCTACGACTCGGGGCTGCTGGAGGACCGCTCGCCGTACGTCGTGATCGAGAGGAGCGAGGGGTGACGGGCGACGCCGGGCCGCTGGCCCACGAGCTGCCGTACTGGGGCTGGGTCGACGAGCGCACGCTGCTGACGCGCGCCGGCGAGCTGCTGACGGTGGGCGCGCTGACGCCCGTCGTCGTCGACGGCCGGAGGGCGGAGGACCTCGACGAGGTGGCGGGGCGCTGGCAGCGGATGCTCTCCGGGCTGCCGCCCGAGATGCGGGTGTCGTGGATCGTGGAGCGGCGGCCGGCGGCGTTCGACGAGCGCCCGCCGTCCTCGGACATCGCCGCGCTCGCCCAGCGCAAGCGGCAGGCGTTCCTCGAGGGCCGCGTGCAGGACGTCGAGACGCACGTCGTGTGGAGCTTCGACCCGCGGCTGCGCCAGTCGGCCGCCTCTCGCGGGAGCGCGTGGTGGCGAAGCCTGGCCGCCGAGTGGCTGCGGCGCCGCCGCGCGCCGCACGAGTCGGCCTTCCTGGCCGCGGACATCGCGCGGGCGGTCAAGACGGAGGCGGCGGTGGTCGCGGCCTCGGCGGCGCGGGTCGTCGACGCGACTCCCATCGAGATCCTGACCGCTGAGAAGGCGGCGGCCGTGCTCTACCGGCTGGTCAACGGCGGCCTGGGGAGCTGGACGGCCGGCATGCGGACGGACGCGGGCGTCAACTGGCGGCTCGCCGGCGAGGACGTGGCCGCGGACCGGCAGGCGCTGCACGTCGGCGGCAGGCAGTTCGGGATCTGGTCGTGCGTGGCCCCGCCGGCGGCGGTGACGGCGAACGCGCTGGCCGAGCTGTATGCCCTGCCGGCCCCGATGACGGCGGTCGTCGAGTGGCGGCCGTGGTCCCGGGAGGCGGCGCGGAGGAAGCTGCGCTCCGCCCAGCGGCACTACTTCTCGAAGCGCTACTCGATGGCCGCGCACATGCAGGAGAAGGAGGGGACGGCGGCGGCGCTCGAGGACGCCGCGGCGAGCATCGAGGCGAACCGGGCCGGCGCGGCCCTGGTCGAGCTGGAGACCGAGGGGGTCTCGTACGGCGACGTGGCGCTGTCGGTGGCGTTGCGCGGCTCCGCCGGGCAGCTGGAGCAGTGGGGCGCGGACATCCAGCGCGTGTTCGGCGGCCTGGACGCGAAGGCGGCGCGAGAGTCCTACGGGCAGCTCGCCGTCTGGTTCGGGCGGCTGCCGGGGCAGCCGGCCTCGAAGCAGCCGCGGCGCGTGTTCGTCTCGGCGGGGGTGGCGGCGTGCGTGGCGCCGCTCTTCGGCCCGCCGCGGGGCGAGCGGCGCTGCACCCACCTCGATGCGCCCGCGCTGACCGTCTTCGAGACGCCGGCCGGCACGCCCTATCACTACGACCTGTTCGGGGGCCGCGACGTCGGGCACACGCTGATGCTCGGGGCGACCGGCGCGGGGAAGAGCTTCACCCTCAACTTCCTCCTCGTCCAGGCCCTCCAGTACGACCCGCGGGTCCTGATCCTAGACCTGGGCGGCAGCTACCGCGCCCTGACGCAGTTCCTCGGGGGCGGCTACCTGGAGGTGTCTCCCGAGAAGGACGCGATACCGCTGCGCCCGTTCGGGCTGGAGCCGATGGAACGGACGGTGCAGTTCCTCTCGGCGTGGGTGCTGCGGCTGCTGCGGATCGGCGGGTGGGAGGAGTCGAGCGGCGACCTCTCCGAGGTGCGGGCGCGCATCGAGGACCTGTACGCGCTGGCTCCGGTCCGGCGGTCGCTGGGCAACCTGGTGCGGTCGCTGCCGGCCCCGATGTGGCCGGCGCTGTCGCGCTGGCACGGCTCGGGCGCCTGGGGCAAGTGGTTCGACAATCCGCTAATCCCTATCCTGGATCGGTCCAAGTCGAGTTACGTAAGTATATGTGTAGTAATAATTTATTACTCGATACGGACCCTTGACGGGGTCGACGAAGCCCTGTAGCATGCTCTTTGATCCGCCACTAAATGAGGGGAGAGATGGGTAGGCGAGTGACACTCCAGGCCACACCGCGCGGACGTAAACCCCGGGGCCGGCACCCCAAGCAGGCCCTCTCGACTGCCTTCGTCCGCAACGTCGCCCAGGTCGGCCGGTACTGCGACGGGAACGGGTTGTACCTCGAGGTGAAGCCCACCGGCACGCGGAGCTGGGTCCAACGGCTCGCCATCCGCGGACGCCGACGCGAGCTTGGGCTCGGCGGCTTCCCGCTCGTCCCACTCAAGGAGGCTCGCGCCCAAGCCCTCGCCAACCGCCGGCTCGCCCGCGCCGGGGGCGATCCGTTGGCGGAGAAGCGCCGCGCGCGGTCGATGCCCACGTTCGCCGACGCCGCCGAACGCGTCTGGAACCAGATGCAGCCGGGCTGGCGCAACCAGAAGCACATCCAGAACTGGATCTCGGGTCTGCGGCGGTTCGCATTCCCGCGCCTCGGCAAGATTCCGGTTTCCGAGGTGTCCAGCGCCGACCTGGTCGAGGCGTTGCGGCCAGTCTGGCACGTCCGGCCGGCGACGGCGCGCCGCGTACGCCAGCGCATCGGCACCGTGATGGAGTGGGCCGTCGCGATGGAGTACCGGAACGACAACCCGTGCGATCGCATCGGGCCGGCCCTCGGTCCGCAGCGTGACCTCGTGCAGCACATGCGGGCGCTGCCGCATGCCGAAGTCGCCGCAGCCATCACCATGGTGCGCGCGACCGCTGCGACGGCCCCGGTCAAGCTGGCGTTCGAGTTTCTCGTGCTGACCGCGGCCCGGTCGGGCGAGGTGCGCGGAGCGCTGTGGACCGAGATCGACCTGACGGATCGCCTGTGGACGATTCCCCCGACGCGGATGAAGGCGACACGCGAGCACCGCGTTCCGTTGTCCGGGCGGGCAATGGAGATTCTCGACGCGGCGCGGACGCTCAACGCTGGCGACCCCCTTGTGTTTCCGGGCCAGGGCGGGAAGCCGATTTCTCAGATGAGGTTGCCCAAACTCCTACAGAACCACGGAATCGCGGCCGTACCACACGGCTTTCGGTCGTCCTTTCGGGATTGGGCCGCCGAGGAGACGGACCACCCGCGCGAGGTCGTCGAGGCGGCGCTGGCTCACGCCGTGGGCAACCGGACCGAGGCGGCCTACGCCCGCTCCGACCTGTTCGAGCGCCGCCGGCGGTTGATGGATGACTGGTCCGCCTACGTCGGCGGCGGCGCGGGAGCGCCCGCCGATGATCGCCCATCTTGAGGATCGCGCGGCGGCGCTGGTGGCGCACGGGTGGACCCGGCGCGAAGCCGAGTGGCTGGCCCTCGTCTGCCTTCACGGCGGCGTGTTCCTCCGCTCCCAGTACCTCGCCTTCATCGGCCGGACCAATCCCGCGCTCGCGCACCGCTTCATTCGGCGCTGTCGCAAGTACGCGGTCGAGCAGCCGTGGAACGGCTCCCGGCTCCGGCTCTGTCGCATCGCCTCGAGGCGGCTGTACCGGGTGCTCGGGGTCGAGCACATCCGACACCGCCGGCCCGCCGCTCCAGAGGTGTTGCTGCGGCGGCTGCTGTCGCTCGACTACCTACTCGAACGTCCGCGCACGTCGTGGCTTCCGACGGAGGCCGAGAAGGTCAAGGCACTGACCGGCGCGGGGATCGCGGGGGATGTGCTGCCCCGCAGGCTCTACCAGGGAGCGGTCGGCATGCAGTATCGGTACTTCCCCCACAAGATGCCGGTCGGGCTCGACGGCTGGAGGGCGACGTTCGTCTATGCCCAGGCCGAGGACGAAACGCCGAGCGCGGTCCGGACATGGGGCTCGCAGCACGCCGCGCTATGGGCAGGGCTCGCCGCGGCCGGCCGCGCCGTCGAGGTGATCGTCGTCGGCCGTGACCCGGAACGTCTGGCGGCGGCCGGACGGGTGCTCGACAAGTGGGCCTCGACGCCTCCGGAGTCCGTGACGATGGCCCGCGAGGACGCGGCGGTGGAGATGGCCGCGATCAAGAATGCGATCGCGACGGGCGACTCGGCCGCCCTTGAGGAGTACGGCGGCCTGAACCCCGCGCTGCAGCGCACGCGCATCCTCGACGCCGCCTGCGCCGGAAGCCGCCGATCCACAGCCGCGATCACGACAGGCCGGACGTGGCGCTCGACGCGGGTGCCGTCTGACCTGTTGCCCGCCCGGTACGCCGGCCAAGCCGCCCGAGATTACACCCGAAGTGCCGCGCCGGAGGTGTAAGTAGGACGGAGCGCCCAATTTACGCCCGGAATCACACCGCCTGTCACACCCCTTCCACCCGCAAGTCCCTTGCTCTCAACGCGATCCACCAGCCCGCCCCCCCAATAGTGCCACTCAATATGGCAGGGGGCGGGTAGGGGAGCGACCCGCCGAAAACTCCAAGGTTTTCGGCCCCGGCAGGTGTTCCTCCGTCACACTCGCCGGGCCGGGTCGCTCCCCTCTTGAATCATCCGTCCCGGAAGGGTAACTGTCTGCGGCGTCGGCCGATAGCGGTCGGCACCGGATCACCGCACGGTATACTGTCCGAGGTTGCGACAAACTGGTGAGCGGCCGTGCTTACGGTGTTCACGTGGGACTGCCAACTGGTCGCCGGAGCCATGGAGGATGTGCGCCGGGAGCCAGCCATGCGATTCACCGACCATCGCCTGCTGTCCGCAAACCAGCTAGCGGCGAAGCGCCGCTCTGCGCGGGCTCCCAGAGGAGACATCGAGGACGATGCCTCAAGCATCCAGTTGGGTCATGACCTTCGACAAGACGACGCCGGGTCTGGCCCTCATCGACTACGACAACTTGCGCGGATTCCGCCGCAAGTCGCTTGCCGACTTCGAGTTGCATGCCACCGATTTAATTGACACACTGACACGCGCCTTCCGTTCTGGATTCCCCGGCATCCGTGAACTGGACGTGCGTTTCTACGGCGGGTGGACAGACGAGTTCGGACTCCCAAGTCGCGACCACCTCTGGTTCCTTCAGACGCTGCCTCGACTGCGGGGCAGGCGACACGGCTTGATCGTCCGCCCCGCGCTCGCCACGGCGATGCTCCAGTTCCCTGAAGTGATTCTGCGCGGCACGGTACGAGTCGAAGCTTCACAACCAAGCCACAAGCGACGACTGCGCCAGAAAATGGTCGACGGAATGCTGGGATGCGATGCGATGTTCGCTGCCGCCGCAGGGTTCGCTCGCATTGGTGTCATCACCGGCGATGACGATCTGGTTCCCGCCACTTTAACGGCCCACACCGCGAATCCTGGACTGACGGTATGGATGAGGCCACGGAGAGCCGGCGCGGGGCCGAACGAGCGGGGCCTGATCGAACGGGGGCTGCGCATTCGGCCAATCTAGTTCTCCATCCGGCGTCGCCGGACCCTGTATTCGTGAAACAGCGGTACCGTAGTTTCTCTTTAGGGTGAACGATGTTTGACATGTCGCATTTCGCAGCCTACTGGAAGGACAGGATCGAGCGGGATCTCGCATCGTTCGGAGATCCGGGTGCAACCGTGGATGTCACCGGCTCTGGACGGACGTTGCGCGCCACGTGGACGATGCGCGGCGTGGCCCGCGACGCTGTCTTCTCCGTTTCTCGAGACAAGGGCGTCCGAGTGGACGCCGATGGACACCGCCTGTCCTACCACGGCTTCATCGCGGGTACGGACATGGCCGACCTTCGGCATGTTGCCCGGATGGTGCGGCAGGCGGCGAAGCCACAGATATTCGTTCCGATTCGAGCCGAATACTCCGAGGTCGAGAATGCCGAACCAGGGCCGGCTCTGGAACGGCTCTCGACACTGCTAGACGACGGGAATCCGGACGCGACGCGTGTGATCATGATCACTGGCGATGCCGGAGCAGGCAAGACCCGTGTCCTACAGGAGCTTGTCCGGCGTCGTGCCGACGACTACCTACATGGGCGAGCGTCGAGCCTACTGCTGTACGTCAATGCGCAGGGACGCGCGCTGTCTCGTCTGAACGAAGCCCTCGCGACGGAGCTTCAGGATCTCAAGGTCGGACTCACCTACCATTCGGTCGCCGTACTGACCAGGTTGGGCATGCTGGTACCGGCAATTGACGGGTTCGACGAGCTTCTCGGTGTAAGCGGATACGACGACGCCTTCAGTTCACTGGCGAGCTTCCTCGAACAGCTGGAAGGCGAAGGTCAAGTGCTGACCTCGGCACGGTCCGTGTACTACGAAGAAGAGTTTCTGTCGCGGGCTGGTAGTCGATCGGTCACTGGCGATCAGCGCTGGTCGCACGAAGCTGTGCGCGTGCTCGCATGGTCGGAGGCGGATCGCGAAGACTACTTGCAGCGGTGGTCAGGAACAACAGGGTTGTCAGAGGATCAGTCGGTCGGACTCCGAAAGCGCGTGAAGGCCGCGTTCGGTGGCCGCAACGAAGAGCTGGCATCGAAGCCGTTGTTCTTCACCCGCACGGTGGATCTGCTTTGGGCGAACCCAGACTTCTCCGGAGGCACGGACCTACTGCGAGCCTTGGTGCAGGAGTATCTGGCTCGTGAACTAAACGACAAATTGCTGGACCAACAGTCGCGGAGTTTGCTCTCGACAAAGCAGTTCGAGTACCTGATGTCCGAGCTTGCCCTGGAGATGTGGAACCAAGAGACGCGGGAGCTCGACGCCGGTTCGGTTCGCGACGTTGCCAAGTACGTCGGCGAGACCGAGGGGTGGGGGGGAAAAGCTCGACAAGCAGTTGCCGACAGAATGCCCACGCTCGCTTTTCTCGCCCACGGCGACAACCGCGCGTCGTCGCGCACCAGCATCGCCTTCGAGCACGACCTGTTTTTCTTCTACTTTCTTGCTGGCTCGATCGCGGAGCAACTCGTGTCGGCGGGCGATATCCGAATCGTTCTCAGTCGATCCGCGTTGCCGGAAGATGTGGCCGACCGGGTCGCGATGCAACTGAACGCTGGATCATCTGTGGGGGCTCTAGAAGATTTTCGGGTGCTCCTGGATCGGCTCGCCCAGGCTGGTGTGACCGAGTGGCATCGAACCACGCAGGTTCGCGAGAACGCGGGTTTGCTTGCGATGGCACTGCTACGCTCATACGGCGATACTGGCAATGCCGACGGGGAGGTCGAGGGGTGTACGGTCCGATCCATGGTCTTTCCCGGCAGCCACCTGAAGAACACGACACTGAGACGCTGCGCGTTTGTCGATCTCGCAGTGCGGCGGACGGACCTTTCGACGACGCGGTTTGTGGAGTGCGAAGCCAAGGACGTAGTGCTCCTTGAACCACAAGTCGCGCCGGAGACGACGCGCCTGGAGCTCAAGGGTCTGGATCCGGCACAGGTGATGGGTATTCGCGTACGGCGAGGCGGTCGGCTGGAGACGGAGTACGCACCGCAGGCAATCGTTGAGAAGCTCGTTCAGTGTGGCGCACCGGTGCGGAACGAGCCTACGCTCTCGCGCCCTCAGGTGGCGCCAGAGCACGTCAAGACGCTGGAACGCCTGATGCACGCGTACCATAGGGCGAATCCGATCTGCAAGCAGGATCCGAAGCTCAAGCCGATATTCGGTCGTCCGGAGTGGTCCGGCATCGAACGACTGCTGATCGAGCATGAGCTCGTGGCATTGGAGCGCCGCAGCACGAGCGGCAAGCTGAAAGAGTTCCTGCGGCGCCGGTTTCTGCCCGAACAACTCATGACGGGACTCGCGGATCGCGAGCACGCGGACAGACGCCTCCAGGGGTTCTGGCGTGCGGTGGAAGAGCTGGCGGGGAGCGGTAGCCGCCCCGTGTCGCGACGAGACGGTCGCAGTCCCATCCCATGAGGCGGCTCCAGGTTGTCAACCTTGAGGTGCTGCCAGCGTCGCCCAAGGCCTTCATCGGCCTATAGACGTGGGCCTCAACGTGGGGTAAGACTAGCCACTAGTGCACGTAACTCTTTTAGATGAAGCAACTTACGCCACACGAGCGATCGCCACCGCCATCCGCTTTCTCCCCTCCACCTCTCAACGAGGTGTCACTACCACGACGTTACTAGGCCCGCCGCACTGCTCGACCTGCCTCTTTAGTCCTTCAAACTGGTCGCGTGCCATCTTCAAGAACTCGCCTGACACGGCAGCACCGTACACAGGATCTTTCCATGGAGTTGCTAGGCAATCACGAACTCCCCGCAGGAAAATATCCGTGATCGTAGTAAGCTTTCTCGCGTCGTCAGGATTCATATCGGCAAAATAAACCCTGATCTCATCCTCCAACTGCTCTAACGCTTTCTCGATACTCTCCACCGTCTAGCCTCCTCCCTTCTTGGGCTACTTGCGATCCACCGCGTCTAGTCCATGTTCCGCCGTCATCGTCCGCGTAGATCCCGCATCGATCCAGGTCCCTGGGCCGCCGGAGCGAGTATCCACTTGCCCCCCCTAGTCCGGCCGAGCCGGCGAACCAGACGATGCCGCGGTGGATTGGACCAAACGCCACTCCGCGTGGATTGTGCAGGCGGCGAGCTCGATGCGCCGGATGGTGATCTTGGCGTCTGACCTGTCGATCGCCACTTGGCCCGCTGATGGAAGCCCCCGGTAGGAGCAGTTGATCACCGGACCGTCGGCCGCGAATGCTGACTCCGGAGTGTCCTCCAGAGACTTGAACAGGTCGGATGGAATCTCGACGAGTTGGTAGCGGTTCGGCATCTGGGCCGGTTCGCGGAATGCTCTAAGCAGGATGATCGCGTCCACCGCCCCACGATAGTCGCGGAACAGCTCCAACGTGCGCTGGCGGCGTGCCTTGGCGCTTCTTACGTCCTGAATCCAGGCGGCTTCTGTTAGCTTCGAGATGTGCGCGGTGCGCTCGCGGAGGTTCTTGGCGGCCGTCGACTTCAACGACAACCGTCGCGTTTTTCCGTCGGGAGGTGTGACGGTCATGTCCACGAATCTTCGCGTCGCCGATCCGGGCGGGTCAGTGGGCCAGGCCACGGCTTGACAAGCGTTGCGGAACACGGTCTCGAAGCTCGTTTGCACGAGAGGCTCCGTTGTAGCGCCGTGGTGCGCCGAAACCGCGAGTCCGAAGTACTCGATCCAGTCGGGATGCTTGGTCAACCAGGTCGGCGTTACCGTGTGCGGCGTCGGCGCTTCGGACAGCGAGTCAACGAGCCGCGCCACAAACCGGACGGCCATCGGCGACAATGTGTCGATGCGCGCCTTGAGAGTGTCGCGATCGTTCATCTGCTCATGCGCCGCTCGATCAGGCGAACGAACTCGGCCTTAAGCTCGATACCGACCCACCGTCGTCGCAGTTGCGCCGCCGCAAGCAGGGTTGTGCCCGAGCCGGCGTACGGATCGAGCACGACGTCGCCCGGTTCACTCGTAAGCGTGACGCAGCGCTGGGCTAGGTTGATTGGCATTGGCGCGGGGTGATCGTCGTCCGGAATCTGGCCGCGCCGGCGCGGGCGGGTCGGAATGTCCCATACACTTCTCAGCCGCCGGTCGTTAGCCCCGCGCACCGCGGTGACATCGTAGTAATAGTCCTGGTCTCTCGACAGCAAGAAGACCGTCTCGTGCGCCTTGGTTGGCCGGTCGCCGACCGACTCGGGGTGCGCATTCGGCTTGTGCCAGATCACCTCGGACCGCACCCACCAGCCATCGTCCTGCAGCGCGAAGGCCACGCGCCACGGCAGTCCGATCAGATCCTTGGGTTTGAGCCCGTGTGGTGTCTGCGGGCGGACCGACATCGCGCGCGCACGATTCTTCCTGTCCGGCGCCCGGTAGCGGCGATTCCCCGAGGTGTAGGCATCGCCGATATTCAGCCATACGGTTCCGTCGCCCCTTAGCACGCGCCGGAGCTTGCGGAAGTCGGCAACGATGCTTGCTACGTAGTCGCGCAGCGTGTCGTCCCGGCCGAACGGGTCTCCGATGTCGTAGTCACGTAGCGACCAGTACGGTGGCGACGTAATCACGGTCCGCACGCTCTCGGTGGGCAACAAGTCAAGTGCTTCCGAGGCTCTTCCGCGAATGAGCGTCGCGGCCGGCAGGGCAGGGAGTTCACCGTCTGTTTCCGTATCGAGACGGACGTACGGTGGGGTGTGGTCGCCCTCTGGATCCTGCGGGGTAGCCGCCTCAGTGGGCTGGATCGAAAAGAGCGTGCTCACGGCACTCAGTGCCTCGATCGTCCATGGTCAGCACCATCAGCCGGCCGCGGTCACGGCGGGCGCAGAATGCAAACCCATGCTACCACGGACCACGCGAGCAGCCGTACCGGGGAGCAGCATCACGCGCGGCTGGGCCTACCAGCGGGGCCGGCACGCGCCCGCATGCGGAACACGTGATGAGTGCTCGGTGCTCGACTTGAGCCGGACTGGACCTGAACCCCGACGCGAGCTAGGCTGTACAGCATAACGGCCCGGATGAACCGGGCTGTGATGAACCGCCGCGCCGGGACTGCCCACCAAGCTAATCGGCGACGGCCTATCAAGGAGGGCGTCATGCCCCCAAAGGCTACGTGTGCGCCGAGACTGCCCGCGCCGTCAAGATTCCACACCGTCGCCTACGTCGAATCCATCAAGCGACTGATCCTGTTCGAGCACGTCTCGCTCGGGGAGGTACGGTGATGCGGCTGCTAGAAATCAACCCGGAGGAAGGCCAGACAGTAGAACGTCGAGACGAGAGGGGGTTCATTGAGGTCTGGATTGTCGAGGCCGCAGGCGAACGGGATGGCGTCGCGTTCGTCCGCGTAGAACACGATGGGCTGAGAGCCGAGATTCGTGGAACAGACATGACGAGTGATCGAGGCGGACCTGTGCTCAATGACGATGAGTGGGTTGGATTGGGTTGATGCTCAAGTCGACCCACCGCGAGCGCGGCTGCATCGCATCCCTCACGCAGTGGATCTGGATCGAGCGCGGCTCGCTCGGGGTCGAATAATGGGTTCATCAAGCTACAAGAGAATCGTTCACGTCGTCATCGGAGACGACCTTCTTTCAACAATCAAGGGATCGCGTGATCCCGACTTCATGTCCGTCGATCAGGTGCCGACAAGCACCTTTCGGTTCAGATTCAAGATCGAAAAACAAGGGCATGACGACTCCACCGGGAGCGACTTCGACTGGTGGTTCCGCAAGCTCATTGAGGCGTCGGAAGCGGCGCGAGAGAGCGGACAATCGCAGGTGGTTTCAGTGGTGGAGGACGTCTACAACACAGGAACCTACTACCAGAACAAGTGGTCCGGGATGCTCGCAACGGGAGTTAACGACTCTCCGTGCCGGCATAGAGACAACGAAATCCTGTTTCAGTTCGAACTGAAGGTAGCTTCCTTCACCCGCACGTTCATTAGAGAAGAACACATGCCACGCGAAGGGCGATGGCTGGAACGGGCGCTGGACGACGAGTTTCAGGAAGGGTGGAACCACCCGGAGTTTTCAGAGGGCGTTCGGTTCGATGAAACCTAGTTTACGCCCGCCGTAGGTCAATCCGTTGGCGCGTTCAACATGCCTCGGACGATTCCCTCCACTTCGGCCAGCCGCTCGACAACATCATCGAGCCTGCCATCAAGGTGTCCTATATCGGAGGCCAGCCCGCAATAGCCCGTCAGAGCCACCGTTCCGATGGTGGCCAGAACTGTTAGGATTTGGCGCCACGTGACCGAAAAGTACAGGCTTCCGTCCGGGTGGATCGGTTCCTGTGGCGTCGCGAAACGCCGGCCACCTGGATCAAGACGCTCTCCCATTACAGCTTAGCTTTCAGAGCTTCCAGCTTCTCTACCAGCGCGTTATCGCCGAATCCAGAGTAGTAGTTGGCGGTCACCACGGCGCCTCGAACGGAGTTTTCTTTATCCATGCCAAGCCAGTCCGAGAAATCCTTAGCGGAGGTGTGATCGCTGTAGGTAAACCACGCACCGGGCGCGATCTCAGCACGATTCGAGGCATCGATCTGGCGCTCGACCCGCTCTGTATATTCAGTCGGAACGACGACGACGTACAGGGGCACAATGCTTCGACCCTATACGACTTGACGGAGCGTGTCCAGCGCGACGCGATCCCCAAAATACACTCGTAGCGCCGGGGCATATACGCGACGACAGGGGACGCGCAACGACCCCAACGGTGGCGATCCACAGTGGTGGAGGATCGCCCGCCTACCCTCAATCACCCGCCTGAAAAGGCGGCGCCACTGCTGATCCGAGCTGCCGAACCTCAAACCGCGTTTCGCGCATCTGGTTGATGACATCCACAACCTCGCTGCGCGTTGGAAATTGGTACTCCTGACCGGCGCCCCCGCGCACAATCACAGAATGCATCCGGATTGCCAGGGTGAACGGCTACATTCGCGAATCGGCCACGGGCCGGCCTCCCGTTCGTCGAAGCCGAATACCTCCCATCGTACCACGGAGCGCCGATGTGACCACAGGTGGCGTTCTGTGGACCGCAGGCGAGACCGGGAGCGGTTCGAGAACGGGGGGTGGAACGAGGGGATGGGCCGTCGGCAGAGCGTGTTACACCCTTACTTTACAGCACTTTACGGGGCCTAGAGGGCAGTTCGACAACCCGCCGGCCCCGCAGGCGGACCTGACGCTCTCCGACTGGCAGGTGATCGACCTGGCCGGCGCGGTCGAGCACGAGGACTGGTGCGAGGCGGCGCTTCTGTACCTGCTCGAGAGGCTGCGGACCGAGATCGAATCGCCGGCCGAGGCGACGCGCCTCAAGCTGATGGTGGTCGACGAGGCGTGGCGGTACCTGCGCGATCCGGTGGTGCTGGGCCGGCTCACGGAGGCCGCGCGCACGTGGCGCAAGCGCAACGCGGCGCTGATCCTGGCGACCCAGTCGGTGACGGACATCACGCAGACGCCGGGCGCGGCGGCGCTCCTCGAGTCGATGCCGACGCGGCTCTTCCTGGCGAATCCGGACTTCCCGGAGGCGGGGCAGGCCACCTTCCAGCTCGGCGACGACGAGCTGCGGACGGTGCGCGAGCTGGAACCCAAGCGGGAGCTGTACCTGCGGCGGCCCACGACGGCGGCCGTGCTGCGCCTGGCGGTCGATCCGGAGAGCTACTGGCTCTATACGTCGTCGGCGGGCGAGGCGCAGCGGCGCGCGGAGATGGTGGCGCGCTACGGGGTGGAGGGCGCAATTGTCCGCCTGGCGGCGGGACTGGATCACAAGCGGGCGGCGGTGCTCGGGTGACGGAAGGGGGAGCGATGAGGGGCGTGGGACGAGTACTGGCCGCGGTCATGTGTTGCGGCCTGCTGGCGGCGGCGCCGGCCGCGTCCGGGCAGGGCATCCGGGCGGTGCCGCCGGGAGCGGCGGAGTCCGCGATCGAGGTCATGGCGCGGGTGCGGCACACGACGACGATCGTGCTGCCGCGCGGGGAGCGCATCGCCGACGTGGTGGCCGGGGACGCGGACTACTGGGACGTGTCGGCCGCGGAGAACGTGGCGTACCTCAAGCCGCTGGAGGCGGGCGTCGCGTCGAACGTGACCCTGGTCGCCGAGAGCGGCCGGGTGTGGGCGCTGCTGGTGGCCGAGTCGTCCGCCGGGGAGCCGGACCTGGTGGTCTACGTCGAAGAGCCGGGACGCGCAGCGCAGGCGGAGGTAGTGCGTCATGCGCCCGCGTTCGTGGCGGGCGGCGAGCTGGCCGCGCACGAGGCCGAGGAGGCGGCGGCGCGGGCCGCGCTGCTGGCGATCGAGGAGGCGGCGGCCGAAGAGGTCGCGGCCATCCGGGCGGAGCACGACGCGGCGTGGACGCGTTGGCGCGACGAGTACCCCCGGCGGCTGCGCTTCCCCTACCGGCTCGACCCGGCGGCTCTCGGGCCGCCCTTCGAGGTCGAGGCGCTGTGGCACGACGGGCGCTTCACGTACCTGCGCTCGCGGGCCGAGGAGACGCCGGCGCTCTACGAGCTGCGGGAGGCGGACCGGCGCTTCGGCCGCACGGGGCTGGAGCCGAGCCTCGTGTCGTACGAGGTGTTCGACGACGGGCTGTACGTGGCGGACCACGTGCTCGGGCCGGGGCGCCTCCGGATCGGCGACTCCGAGACCGGGTGGACGGTGGGCCGGGAGGACCGGAAGTGGACGTGGAAGACGCGCACGGTGGTGGGCGGGATGTTCGCGGCGGTGGCGACGGTGCTGATCCAGGGGATGGCCCGATGAGGGCCTGGATCCTGGCGCTCGGGTGCGCCCTGCTGGCGGCGCCCGCCGCGGCGCAGGGGGTGCGCGCGGCCCCGGCGGGCGGCGACGAGCCGATCAGGGTAGCGGCGCGGGTGCGGCACGTGACCGCGGTCGTGCTTCCCGAGACGGCGGAGATCGTCGAGGTCGTCGTCGGCGACGCCGAGCAGTGGGACGTGTCGGCGGCGGCGCACCTGGCCTTCGTCCGGCCGCTCGCCGAGGGCGCCCGCTCGAACGCGGTTCTGCTGACGGCGGCCGGCCGGATCGTGCCGCTGGCGCTGGTCGAGAGCGCGGACGCCCCGGTGGACGCCGTCGTCCACGTGCAGCCCGCGGAGGCCGGGACGGCGGGCGCCGGCCCGGTGCTGGCGGCTTCCGAGGCGGTCGCGGCGGCGGCTCGGCGCGCGGCGGAGGCGTGGAAGGCGGTCGCGGCAGCGGAGGCGCAGGCGGCCGAGCGGGTCGAGGCGGCGCGGGCCGCCGCACGGGACAGGCTCGACGCGGACCGCGAGGCGTACGCCCGGCAGGCGCGGTTCGACTACCGCTGGTCCGCCGGAGCGGCCGGCTACCCGTGGCTGGTCGAGGGGATGTGGCACGACGGCCGGCGGACCTACCTGCGCACGCGCGCGGTCGCGCCCGTGCTCTACGAGCGGGTGGACGGCGAGCTGGTCGAGGTGGCGGTCTCCGCTCCGGTCGACGGGGTGCTGCACGTTGCCGGGCGGGTGCTCGGGGCCGGCGCGCTGGAGGCCGGGGGGCGGCTGATCCCGTGGACGGCGGCGCCGAGAGAGGCGGGTCCGTGATGGCGAAGTGGAAGCAGCTTCTCCAGCCCCCGGCCGGCGCGCTGCCGGGAAACCTGGTCACCAAGGCGGGCATCGGTGTCATCGCGGTGCTGCTCGTGGGCCTCGTGCTGAGCCAGTCGGGCGGCGGTCCGGAGACCGGGGAAGAGGCCGGCGTGGAACCGCAGGTCACGGGACCGGGGGTGGTCGGGCAGCTGCGCTCGCGGCTGACGCAGCTCGGGGAGCAGCAGCTCACCGAGGAGGAGAACCGCGGCGACCCGCCGGGGGCGGATTCCCAGGGACTCTCGGCGCCGACGCTTCCACCCACGGGGGATCCGGAGGGATCGGGCGAGCTCGCGCCGTTGCCGACGGCGGGGGAGGTCGAGCTGCGCGAGCGGCTGCGGCTGGAGGCGATAGAGCGGCGGTCGCGGTCGTTGCGAGCGCCGGGCGTCGTGCAGACCTTCCGGGGCGAGCCGCGCGACATGGTCGCCGAGTTGCCGGATCCGGACGGCCGGGACGGAGGCCCGCCGCCAGCGGCGGTCCCGGCGAGCGCGCGCGGCGTGCCGCCGCCGCCCGATCCCGCGGCCGTCGCCGGCCGGATGGAGGACGCGACGGCGGCGCTGCTGTCGGGACTGGCGGGCGGCGATGCGGCCGGTCCGCCGACCGCGGAGCGGACGGTGCCCGGCGTGACCGGACCGCCCGTCGGGGAGACGCCGGACCCGGCCGCGGTGGCGGCGCCTGCGGACCCGGCCGGCTGGGAGCGGGTCTACGAGGGCTCGGTGCTGAGCGCCGTGCTGGTGACGCAGCTCGACGGCGACTTCGCCGGGCCGGTGCTCGCGCAGGTGGCGATCCCGTTCTACTCGGCCGACCGCCAGAGGGTCCTCGTGCCGCGCGGCGCGCGGCTGCTGGGCACGGCGGAGGCCGTCCGCCACCAGGACCAGAGCCGGCTCGCGGTCGGCTTCCACCGGCTCGTCTGGCCCGACGGCCGCTGGGTGGATCTCGCCTTCCACGGCCTAGACGCCGTCGGCGAGAGCGCGCTTTCCGACCAGGTGGACCGGCACTACGCCTCGATGTTCGCGGCGGCCGGCGCCGTGGGACTCCTCGCGGGCCTCACGCTCCAGGGCTCGGACCCGTACGCCGGCGGGTCCGCCGGCTTCCGCGCCGCGGCCGGTCAGGGCCTCGGCCAGTCGGCGACGCAGATTCTCGGGCGGTTCCTCAACCGCTTCCCCACGGTCACCGTCCGCGCCGGCCACCGGCTGCGCGCGTGGGTGACTTCGGATTTCCTCGTGCCGCGGCCTCTGCCGCACCCGGAAAGGATGTACCGCTGATGACGAAGAAGAGATGGCGCTGGGCGATTGCCGGCCTGCTGGTGGCCGCGGCCCTGGCGGCGGCGACGCCGCGGCGCGCGCAGGCGTGCCTGTTCGGCTCCTGCGACGCGATCATCATCGCGAACCAGGTCACCCAGATCGCGCACATGGTGACGCAGATCGGAAGGATGGTGGAGCAGCTTCAGTCGCTCGACGGGGTGCTGGACGTGACGACCGAGCTGGTCTCGTCGAACGACATCGGGATGGGCAACATCGGCCGCCTCCGCGAGGTGACCGACGCCGGCTGGCAGATCGGCCGCCACGGGATCGGGCTGTCGACGAGCACGAGCTCGGGCGGCGTGGGGGCGTTCCTGCAGCGCATCCCGGGCGTGACCGACGAGACGGGCTGGCTGGACGTGCTCGCCGCGCCGGGCCTGGGCGACCCGTCGGCGGCGACGGTCCTGCTCGCCGGCCGTCCCGCGACCGAGACTTCGGCGGCCGAGCCGAGCGCCTTCCGCACGTGGGCCGCGCCGGCCGGCCCGGCGTGGTCCGGCCCCGGCCGCGACGCCGCCCGCGAGGCGCTCGACATCCTGGGAGACGTCGCCGAAGGGACCGCGACGTGGCGCACCGTCTGGGACGACCTCGAGGCGGCGCTGCCGCCGAGCGTCACGGCGGCGGACCTGCAGGGCCTGCGGCTCGCGCGCCAGGTGGCCGACCGGATCGTGCGGGAGTGGGAGCGCGCCGAGGCGCGCGCGGCGGCGGAGCTGACGCACACGCACGCGGTGGCCGAGGCGGCCTCGACGCTGGCCGTGCAGGTGGGCGAGTCCGCCGCGCATCTCACCGAGCTGCGGGGCGACGACCTGATGCGCACGCAGCGGGTCGACCAGGCGGCGCTCGCCAACGGCGTCACGCAGACCGAGCTGCTGGCCGCGCAGGCGCAGCTCCTGGCCTACGAGGCGGCGCGCGAGGCGCGCGAGCGCTACCAGGCCGAGCGGGCGCGGCGCGAGGCGACCGCTCGCTGGCAGGCGGGGGCGCGGCGGGCGGAGGCCGGGCAGGACGCCTTCCTCGCCGAGGTGGCGGCCGCCGCCGCGGACGCCATCGACAGCCACCGTTTCGTGCCGTCGCCGTCCGATTGGTAGCGGCGGCCGGCAGTTTCCCACGGAAGGAGAAGGCGAGTCATGACGCTCAACGAGCTGCTGCTGATGCTGCAGCAGGCCGGGATCCTGACGGGCCAGATCATGGCCGCGGTGGCGCCCGGCCGGGGCGACCGCGGGGATGCAGCTCTGGCAGGGGCTGGCGCTCATCGTCGTGGTCTGGACCGGGGCGCAGATGGCGCTCTCGGGCGGCGGGATCAACATGGCCGCCGTCGTCCGGATGGTCATCGGGCTTTCGATCCCGCTCGGCATGCTCCAGTTCTACACGGCGCCCCTGCCGGGCGCGGGCCGCAGCGTGCCCGAGCTGATCACCGGCATGGGCGAGTGGCTGCAGATGATGATCGTCGCCGACGCCGGCACGGCGATGATGGAGCAGCTCGCGCTTGCGGGCACCGCCTTCCGGGAGCTGCTCGCCGGCGACGGGGTCTTCGGGGGGATGGCGTCCCTCGGCTGGAGCGTCGTGACGGATCTGCCGGCCGTGCTCGACGCGGCGTTCGACCTGGCCGTCACCGTGGCGCTGATGATGCTGCTGGCGGTGGGCCTGGTCACGGTCTTCGCCATCGGGCAGGCGCAGGTCATGTGGGCGCAGCTCGCGCTGTCGCTCGCGCTCGTGCTCGGCCCGATCTTCATCCCCTGGCTGCTGGTGCCGCAGCTCTCCTTCCTCTTCTGGGGGTGGCTGCGGACCGTGCTCGTCTACTCGCTGTACGGCGCGGTGGCCGCCGCCGTCTTCCGGGTCATCACCGAGCTGGGCGTGTTCGTTGTCCAGGGCTGGACGGGCGACATGGCGGCCGGCGTCGAGTGGGCGGGGCCGGACGGAATCATGACGGCGTGGCTGCGGTCGCTCGTGACCATCCCCTACATCGTGGCGGCGGGTCTGGCGACGGGCAAGGTCGGCGAGCTGACGCAGATGCTGATCTCGGGCGGCGGCAACGTCGGCTCCGGCGCCTCGGGGCGGGCGATGCAGACGGCGGCCGTGGCGCGGGTCGCGGTGACGGGAGGGGCGTAGAGATGGCGGCGCGGGAGTTCGCGGAGATATGGGGGGAGCAGATGCACGCGGCGCGGCATCTGCGCCTGGTGACCGGCGCGCTGTCGCTCGTGATCCTGATTCTCGGGATTGCGCTCGTGCGCCTGGCCTGGGCGCCGCAGCCGAAGCCGCTCGTCGTGCGGGTCGACGAGGTGGGACGGGCAGAGGCGGTGGCCTACGAGGCGATGGAGGCGCAGGCCGACCCGCTGGACGCGACCACCGGGTTCTTCCTGCACCGCTTCGTCGTCGACCACTACTCGCGGCGGCAGGGCACGGTGCGCGAGTACTGGGAGCGGTCGCTCTGGTTCCTGACGCCGGAGGTGGCCAACGCGGCCTACGCGGAGCAGGCGGAGGACGTGGCGGCCACCGCGGTCGGGCTGCGCGACGAGGAGCTGCACGTCGAGGATGTGGCCGTGCGCATCCTGCCGCAGCCGGCGGAGCCGCACGGCGCGGCGGCGACCTTCGACCTGGTGCGCATGCGCGGCGGCGAGGAGCTGGCCCGCGAGTCCTGGTCGGTCTCGATGCGCTTCTCGTTCCTGCCGCAGATCCCGGCCGAGCTGGTCGTCCGCAACCCGATGGGGATCGTGATCTCGTTCCTCCAGGGCGACCGGATAGTGACGAGCGGGGAGAACCGGTGATCCCGCACCTGAACGGCCGCGCGGCGGCGCTCGAACCGCTCGGCTGGACCGGCCGCGCGGCCGAGTGGCTGGCCCTGGTCTGCCTGCACAGCGGGGTCTTCCTGCGCGCGCAGTATCTGGCGTTCCTCGGCGGCGGCCACCCCGAGGCGGCGGCTCGATTCGTCGAGGAGTACGGCGCGTGGTGCGCGGGAAGGGCCGGGCGTCCGGCGTCCGTGGAGCGGACGTGGCGCGGGTCGACCCGGCTGTGCATGGTGGCGCCGCGGGCGTTGTACCGAGCCCTGGGGGCAGAGCACGTGCGCCATCGGCGCGAGGCGTCGCCGGCCGTCGTGCTGCGGCGGCTGCTGTCGCTCGACTACGTGGTCGACCATCCGGGGGAGCCGTGGCTTGCGACCGAGGCGGAGAAGGTCTCGGCGCTCGAGGCGGCGGGCGCTCCGGAGCGGTCCCTGCCGCGCCGCGTGTACCGGGGCCGGCGCGGCTCGCGCCGCCGCTACTTCGCGCACAAGCTGCCGCTCGCCCTCGATTCCGGGCGGGCGACGTTCGTGTTCGTCCAGGCGGAGGACGTGACCCCGAGCGGGGTCCGGACGTGGGGCGAGTCGCACGCCGCGCTGTGGGCGGCGCTGCGCGCGGCCGGCCGCGCCGTCGAGGTCGTCGTCGTGGGCCGGGACCCGGAGCGCCTGGCGGCGGCCGAGCCGGTCCTCGCCGGCTGGACGAAGGCGGCGGCGGCAGGCGCCGCGGCCGAGGGCGGGGCCGAGGCGGCGCGGCTCGCAAGGGCGGAGTTCGCGGAGATCCAAGCGGCGGTGGCGCGCGGCGACCTCGCCGCGCTGGAGGCCCACGGCGGCATCAACGGCGCGCTGGGCAGGATGCGCGAGCTGTCAGCCGCCGCCGCGGGCGCCGGCGGGGCGGTGGCGATCACGAGCGGGCGGACGTGGCGCTCGAAGCGGGTGCCGTCATGATGCGCCTGCTGGCCGGCGCGTCGGCCGCCGCTGCCGTGTGGGTGTGGTGGCCGTTCCCGGCGCCCGGCGCCGATCCGGTCGCCGACCTGATCGCGATGCACTCGCCGCGGCTGCACGCCACGATCCGCGCCTGGCACTACCTGGCGCCCGCCCTGGCGGTCGTCGGGGCCTGGTCGGTGGCCACCTCGGTAGGGCTGGTGTGGCTCGCGGGCGGGCGCAGCCGGCCCCCCGCCGGCACGCTGCCGCCGTGGCCGGTCGACGCGGCGAACCCGTCTCCCGCCCTGGTGGTCGGCGAGGTGCACCATCCGGTCACCGGACGGGAGGCGGCATCGCCGCGGTGGCTCGTGATCCCCGAGACGGGCCTCTACACGGGCATGCTCATCTGCGGCGCGATCGGCTCCGGGAAGACGTCGGCCTGCATGCGCCCGTTCGCGCGCCAGCTCCTGAGCTGGCAGGCGAAGGACTCGCGCCGCCGTATCGCCGGCCTGGTGCTGGAGGTCAAGGGCGACTTCTGCCATCAGGTGCGCGGGATCCTGAACGACGCCGGGCGCGCCGGGGACTACGTCGAGCTGGGGATCGGCGGGCGCTGGCGCTGGAACCCGCTGGGCGACGATCTCCTGGACTCCTACTCGCTCGCTTACACCATCGCGAGCCTCATCAACCAGCTCTTCGGGCGCTCGAAGGAGCCGTTCTGGCAGCAGGCGTACGTCAATCTCGTGCGCTGGATCATCGAGCTGCACCGCATGGCGCCCGAGCGCTGGGTGACGCTGCAGGACGTCTACCGCTGCACGCTCGACGCGGAGAGGATCGACGCGAAGATCGCCGAGGTCGAGGCGTTGGTCGAGCCGCAGGCGACGGTCCGGGTGCGGATGGCGGACGTGGCCCCGCACGGCGACGAGCTGGCGGCGTGGTCGTGGCTGCCGGAGGCCGGCGGGATCCTCCGGATGTCGGACGACCGGGAGCTGTGTGAGCAGCTGGCGAAGCTCGGGATTCCGTTCGAGATGGACCGGCGGGCGCCGGCGGACCCGACGCGCCCGCAGCGTCTCGACGCGGTGAAGCGCTGGTACGCGCAGGACTGGCTGACTATCGATCCGAAGCTGCGGTCCAGCATCATCGAGGGCCTGAGCGTGTTCCTCTCGGTCTTCGACCTGCCCGACGTCGCCGCGACCTTCTGCCCGCCGAAGCCGGCGGCCGAGCCGGCCGGCGCGCAGGGCCCGTCGGGCGCCGATGCGCCTGACGCGCCGTCCGCCGACGCGGTGGCCGTCGCCAGGCCGCTGCCGCCGCTCGACCAGGTGATCGACGATGGCCGGGTGCTGTGCCTGAACATGGCCGCCGGCACGAACCCGGCCCTCGCCCGCGCGGTGGGCGTGCTCCTCAAGCAGGCGTGGCTCCAGACGCTGCTCCGCCGCCCCGCGGAGATGCAGCGGCGTCCGGGGCGCGTCTTCCGGCCGGCGATGTTCCTCTGCGACGAGTACCAGACCTTCGCCACGGTGGGCGAGGACGACCCGGCCGGCGACGAGAAGATGTTCGCGCTGACGCGCCAGTCGCGCCTGATCCCGATCGTGGCGACGCAGTCGATCTCGTCGCTGCGCGCCGTGCTCGGCCAGTCCGAGGCGTGGCGGGCGCTGCTCCAGACGCTGCGCACCCGCATCTTCCTGTCGCTCGCCGACGACTCGTCGGCGCAGATCGCGAGCACGCTCTGCGGCCAGGTGGCCCGCATGAAGGCCTCCTACACGGTCTCGGAGCAGACCCAGCGTGCCGGCGCGTCGCTGCTGTCGGGCTCCGCCGGGGGCGGGACCGGCAGCGTCGGGGCGAGCAAGGCGTTCTCCGAGCGCCGCGAGCCGCTGTTCCATCCGCGCGACTTCGCCCTGCTGGGCAACTGCCAGGCCATCGTCATGCCCTACGACGGCCGCCGCTCGCTCGACGCCCGGCGCTGCTACCTCAAGCCGGACTTCCTGCCGCGGGACCGCCCCTACTGGCGCGCCCGCGAGGCCGGAGAGCTGTAGATGGAGCTGAACGTCGCGGACCTGAAGCCGTTCCTGCCGGGGCTCGAGGCCGTACTCGACGACGAGGCGGTCTCCGAGGTGATGGTCAACGGCCCCGCGGCGGTCTTCGTCGAGCGGGCCGGCCGGGTGATCGCCCTCGACGCCCCGGCGCTCACCGCCGAGGCCGTGGCGCGGGCCGCGATCCAGATCGCCCGCCCGCTGGGCGAGGACCCGGCGACCGATCCGATCATCGACGCGAGGCTCGCGCACGGCTCCCGCGTGGCCGTGTGCAGCCCGCCCGCGGCGCCGGCGACGGCGATCACGATCCGCCGCTTCGGCGGCCGGGAGTTCACGATCGCCGAGCTGACCGCGAGCGGCTCGCTGCCCGCTGCCGTGGTCGACGCGACCGCGGACGTGCTCCGAACGGAACGCAACGTGCTGATCTCGGGCGGCACCGGGTCGGGCAAGACGACGTTGCTCAACGCGCTGGTGGCGCTGCTCCCGGCCGAGGGTCGGGTGATCTCGATCGAGGACACCCTGGAGCTGCGGCTCCGCCGGACGAACTGCCTGCGCTTCGAGGCGAGGGGGCTCGCGGGCCGGAACGTGACGATCCGGGACTTGGTGCGCCATGCGCTGCGGCACCGGCCGGATCACATCGTCGTCGGCGAGGTCCGCGGCGCCGAGGCGGCCGACCTGCTCCAGGCGCTGAACACGGGGCACGGCGGCAGCCTGGCCACCGTGCACGCGAACAACGCCGCGGCGGCGCTCTCGCGCCTGGCGACCTGCGCCATGCAGGCGGGCGACGCGCTGCCGTGGGCGGTGGTCTGCCGCGGCGTGGTCGACGGCATCGAGGCGGTCATACACCAGACGCGGACGCCCGAGGGCGTGCGCCGCGTCGACCAGATGGTGCGCGTGCGGGACTACGACGCGCGGGACAACCGGTGGGTGGTCGAGCCGGTCTGGCCGGCCGCCGGCGCGGAGGCGGTGACGAACGGAACGGAGGAATGGAGGTGCAGGGATGAACGAACGTGACGAGAGTCGCACGGAGGAGCGGGCGCCCGTTCGGGCGGAGACCCGCGAGCAGTTCGACGAGGCGGTCGGGGAGCTGTTCCGGACGGGGCAGCCGATCGAGGCCCCGTCGCTGGAGACGCTCGAGGCCTGGGACGTGGACCTCGAGGACGAAGAAGGCGGAATCGAGGGACTGTGATGGGCAAGATGAAAGAGAAGGCCGACGAGTACCACGAGCAGTTCGCCGCCCGCATCATCAAGGCGCTGGAGGAGGGGACGGCTCCGTGGCAGAAACCGTGTCCACCATATTTGAAAAACCGTCAAGTCATATTCCATCCATGGTGCATGTTAAGTTACTGAATAGTAATCAATTATTACTCACATCCGGGCATTGACGTGGAACGAGGCGTCCTGTACGATCCATATGTATCCGCCATTATGTGAGGGGAATACTGGTAGGCCATGGAACTCCCGATACGATCCCGGAACCGCAAGCCCACCGGTCGGCAACCCTACCACGCGCTCTCGGCCGCCTTCGTCCGCAACGTAGCGCAGGCTGGCCGCTACTGCGACGGCAACGGCTTGTACCTCGACGTGCAACCGTCCGGCACTCGTAGCTGGGTGCAGCGGCTCGTCATCCGCGGCCGGCGCCGCGAACTCGGACTCGGCGGTTTCCCGCTCGTTCCGCTCAAGGACGCCCGCGCCCAGGCGCTCGCCAACCGCAGGCTCGCCCGCGCCGGAGGCGATCCCTTGGCCGAGAAGCGCCGCATCAAGAGCATGCCCACCTTCGCCGCCGCCGCCGAGGCGGTCTGCGCCCAGATGCGTCCCGGCTGGCGCAATCCCAAGCACGGCAAGGACTGGCTGTCGAGCATGGCCCGCTTCGCCTTCCCCCGCCTCGGCAGGCTGCCCGTCTCCGAGGTGACGACCGCCGATGTGGTCAAGGCGCTTCGCAAGGTCTGGCACGAACGGCCGGCGACGGCGCGGCGCGTACGCCAGCGCATCAGCACCGTCATGGAGTGGGCCATGGCGATGGACTACCGCAACGACAACCCCTGCGACCGTATCGGGCCGATCCTCGGTCCGCAACAGGATCTCGTCCAGCACATGCGGGCGCTGCCCCATCGGGAGGTAGCGTCGGCGATCGAGACGGTGCGGGCTTCGGGCGCGGTTTCGGTCGTCAAGCTGGCGTTCGAGTTTCTCGTGCTGACGGCCGCGCGGTCTGGTGAGGTCCGAGGAGCGCTGTGGGCCGAGATCGACACCGAGGAGCACGTCTGGACTGTGCCGGCGACGCGGACGAAGGCCAAGCGCGAGCACCGCGTGCCGCTGTGCCGGCGCGCCGAACAGATCCTCGACGCGGCTCGGACGCTTGGCGGCGGCAACCCGCTCGTGTTCCCAAGCGGGCGCGGCAAGCAGCTGGCCGACATGGCGGTGTCCGGACTGCTCAAGGACCTGGAGATCGGAGCCGTTCCGCACGGCTTCCGGTCGTCGTTCCGGGACTGGGCCGCGGAGGAGACGAACCACCCGCGCGAGGTCGTGGAGGCGGCGCTGGCCCACGTGGTCCAGAACAAGGTCGAGGCGGCATACGCGCGGTCCGACCTGTTCGAGCGGCGGCGGCGCTTGATGGACGACTGGTCCGCCTATGTCGGCGGCGGCGCGGGGGCGCCGGCCGATGATCGCCCATCTTGAGGACCGCGCGACGGCCCTGATGGCGCGCGGCTGGACGCGCCGCGAAGCGGAGTGGCTGGCGCTGGTCTGCCTGTACAGCGGCGTGTTCCTCCGTTCGCAGTACCTCGCCTTCATTGGCCGGACCAATCCGGCGCTCGCGTACCGCTTCATCCGCCGGTGCCGTAAGTACGTGGTCGAACAGCCGTGGAACGGCTCCCGGCTTAGGGTCTGCCGCATCGCGTCGCGGCGGATCTACCAGGTGCTTGGGATCGAGCACATCCGGCATCACCGGCCCGCTGCGCCGGAGGCCGTACTGCGGCGGCTGCTCGCGCTCGACTACCTGCTCGAACGTCCACGCACGTCGTGGCTCCCGACCGAGGCCGAGAAGGTCGGCGCGCTGACTGCGGCGGGGATCGCCAAGGATGTGTTCCCGCGCAAGCTCTACCAGGGCGCGGTCGGGGCGCAGTGCCGGTTCTTCCCCCACAAGCTGCCGGTCGCGCTCGACACTTGGCGGGCGACGTTTGTGTTTGCCCAGGACGAGAAGGAGACGGAGAGCGCGGTCCGCACGTGGGGCTCGCAGCATGCGGCGCTGTGGGCGGGGATCGCTGCGGTCGGCCGCGCCGTCGAAGTAATCGTCGTCGGCCGTGATCCGGAACGTCTGGCGGCGACCCAGCGGGTACTCGACAAGTGGGCCTCGACGCCTCCGGAGTCCGTCACGATGGCCCACGAGGACGCGGCGGCCGAGGTGGCCGCGATCAAGAACGCGATCGCGACGAGCGACTGGGCCGCGCTGGAAGAGTACGGTGGCCTGAACCCCGCGCTGCAGCGCACGCGCATCCTCGACGCAGCCTGTGCTGGAAGCCGCCGATCCACGGCCGCGATCACGACGGGTCGGACGTGGCGCTCGATGCGCGTGCCGTCTGACCTCTTGCCGGCCGTGGCGTCGGCCAGTTACGCCCGGTCTCGGATGCGGGGCCCGTTACTTCGTCATCGGTAGCTCCGTACCTCAGTGGCGAAGGCCACAAACGACGTCACGGCCCCGCCGACCATCAGAAACCCGGCCGGCACGACACCGAAGTCCCTGATGCCGAGCGCTCCCACCACCATCGCGGCGATCGCGATACGCTGCACGATCCTTGCGACCTTTCGCTTCTTCTCTCTGTCCATGTTCGGCTCCTTCCGCGATAGTACTTGCCGTCCGGGTCATCGAGAACGTCGCTCAGCGCGTCGAGCTTCTCGGTCAGGCACTAGTGCAGCTGACGGCTCGCGGTCGCCGCCCGAGATTACACCCGAAGTGCCGCACCAGAGGTGTAAGTAGGACGGAGCGCCCAATTTACGCCCGGAATCACACCGCCTGTCGCGTTCCCGCCGGCCGCAAGTCCCTCGCTCTCAACGCGATCCAATATCCCGCCCACCCCAATAGTGCCGCTCAATGTGACATGGGGTGGGTAGGGGAGCGACCCACCGCAAGACTGGCGTTTTGCGGACCCGGCAGGTGTTCCTCTGTCACACCTGCCGCGCCGGGTCGCTCCCCTGGAAAGTGTCCCTCCCGGAAGGGGGAGCACGGCGCTCGCAGTGCCTGTCCGGGCCGGCTGCTATGCTCTTTTGTCAAAGACTGTCGCTACGCGGCAACGCCCGCGGAGCAGCTTCTGGTGAACGGCCAACTAATGACCAACGGCAGCCTGACGAAGGCGGCGCTCATCGAGGAGGTGGCCCACACTGTCGGGGTCTCGAAGAGGCGCGCCGAGATAGTCGTCGACACCCTGTTCGGCAGCATCGGTGAGGCGCTTCACCAAGGTGAGAAGGTCGAACTCCGCGGCTTCGGGAGTTTCCGTCTCCGACTCCGGCCGCCGCGCCGACGCCGCAACCCCAGGACCGGCGACGGCGTGGACGTGCCGCCGAAACACGTCGCTTGCTTCAAGCCCGGCAAGGACTGAAGGAGCTGATCAACCGGGACCCGGCGCAGCCCGTCTCAGCGCCGTTGTCCGAGTAGCCGGCGGCTCCTTCGCCGCAATCCGAAAGTCGGTCCATGACCAAGAAAGAACGGCTGCCGGGACCGCACCTGACCTGACTGGAGGGCCGGTATGCATGACCTTGAGAAGCGACTTTGGAAAGAGGCTGCGGACATGCAGCGCATTGGCATCGCCGCCTTGGTCATCGGCGGTGGCGCTCTCTTGCTAGGGTGCTTCGTTTTCGTGACCACGCCGCCGATCACGGAGCGCCAGGTGTTGTCGATCGTGTGGGCTGGTGTCGGCGCCGGGTGCTTCGGTATAGGGGTGGCAGCCTACAACGCCGGTAACGCGATCCTGCACTGGATCGAGAAGGACCAAAAGGAGTAGAAGTGCGCTCGGATCTAGCGCCTACAGTGCACCCGGCAGGCCCCGCATGCTGACCGTGCCGACGCGCCGCCGACCACCGAACTGGCGGGTCGGATCCGCTTGGCCGCCGTGGTTGTCGATGCGGTGGCATCCGTATTCCATCAGCTCCGTCTCGGCCGCACCGCGCTAGGTGCGGTGTCACTACACCGCCTCGAGGATCGCGCGATCCCCCCCAGCGCCGAGCAGTGTCGCTATACCAGCCCCGCCGTACGGCCGCGAGATTTGCTCGAAACAGGTCCTGGCCGGATCAACCACAACTTTGGGAGCGAGAGAGGGAGTTACGGACAGCCAATCGCCATGATCGGGGCCGCGGCGGACCTATCGCCCGCGTTCGACGCTCCGCTCCGGGAACGCGGCCTCCGCCGCTCGCCGCACCGACGCCTTCACCAGCTCGCCGGGGAACAACTCTCGATACACCCGGATCGCCTCGTCTGGACCCTTGAGCCCGAGATACTTGCACAGCAACGCGATATCCCCCTGGTCCTTGCCACGGCCCGCCGCCAGCTTCATCGCCAGCAGATGCCGGGCCGACGCGCCGGTGACCGTCAGGTACGCCGACTCGTACACCGTCTGCGCACGGCCGTCCGGCGTGCGCGGGATCGCCGTCGTCGCCTGGTCGTTGAGCCACGAATCCGCTAGCCCGTGCCTTCGGCCGACCGTCTGTACCGCCTGCGTCAGCCGGTAGTGCCCCGCGTCGATCCGTGCGTCCACGTCCCGCGTCGCCCGCTCACGGTCGAACGCCAAGCTCATCGCCGCGCCGCCGATGATGTAGATCTGCGCCCGGGCGCCCTGGAACCTCAGCTCCCTCGACAGCTCATCGAACAGCTCAACGATGCGCTTGCGGTCAAGCAGCTCGTCAGCCATGCCGTCAGAACAGGCTCGGCCAGGGGGTCCACTGATGGCGTTCCCCCCCGCGGCCGTCGAGATCCCGGGGATCCGGTATCGCGCCGTGCCGCAGGAACGCGGCCGGAGAGTACATCAACGCATTCGCCCGTATCAACGGCGACGAGAACACAACCCACGTGCTGTCGAGGAACCGTTCCGGCTCGTCCACCCAGGCCGGCGCATCATGCCCATGCTGCCGGGCCACGTGTTCCACCGTCGCCGCAAGGAGCGCGTCCCACTTCGTTCCCGTCAGCCGGGGCCGGCCCGCGAGCGCCGCGCGTTGCTCCGCCGCGGGCAGAACGTGGAAGTTGCGCGGAAGGCCGCACACAATCAGCCGATAGATATCCGCTTCCGGCCAGTCCTCCTCGATTCCGACGAGGTAGCCGTCCAACCACAAGGGGGAGGGGGGGGTATCACGCTGCTGCAGATCAGTCATTTCCGGCGGCCAGGGGAGCTGGCGCAATTCACGTGCCGTGTCACCGAGAGCCTCCGTGACCAGCCGCCGCTTTGATGGCTCTCTGAGTTTGAGAATACCACGACCGACGCCATTCCAGGGTCGGCAGCCATCATGACGCGCCCGCAGTGTACGCGAGGCGCAATCCTGTACTAGACCGTTTGTTGACAGTGCCCGTCCCTCGCTTAGCGCATCAGAAAGGCGAGAAACTCAAATTAACCCGAAGACCACCCCACATCGTTTCCCTGCGAGCGGACGGCAAGGCCATGAGGCAGGGCCATGGATGGCGCTATGCTGCAGGTAACTTGACGCCACCGATCTACTACGCTCACAGCAACTCGGCAAAGGACCGGCACGGATGGCAGCGACTTTCTGACCATCTGAAGGGCACCGCGGAGCGCGCCGGCGCGTTTCTTGAGGCGACCGGCCACACCGAACTCGGCCGCGCGGCTGGGTTGCTTCACGACTTGGGCAAGTACACCGAGGACTTCCAAGCGCGACTGACGGGCGAAGGCCGGCGCGTAGACCATGCCGGACCAGGCGCGAAGGTTGCGATCGACACCTACGGCCCGACGCTTGGGAAGTTGCTCGCGTTCGGTATCGCCGGACACCACGCCGGGCTCGCCAACGGCGTGAACACGGAACGGATCACAGCCCTAGCGGATCGGCTCCGCAACGCAGCGGCAGAGCCAGATCCTGTCTGGAAGCAAGAGATCGACTTGCAGGACACTCTGGAGCCGCCACGCCTTGCACCACGCAGCAGCGATACGGTCGGATTTTGCGCCGCGTTCCTCATCCGTATGGTGTTTTCTGCGCTGGTAGACGCTGACTACCTCGATACGGAAGCCTACTACACCGCCGTGGCCGGGGAATCGATCCCTCGCGGGCGGCATCCTGCGCTCGCCGACCTGCAGCAACGGCTCGATACGCATCTCGACGGCTTCGGCGGACGCCGCACGGGAGACGAAAGCCGACCCATCGACCAGCTGCGTTCGAGAGTGCTCCGGCACGCACGCGAGCAGGCTGCGCAACCGCCGGGCCTGTTCACCCTGACCGTGCCGACCGGAGGCGGGAAGACACTAACGTCGCTCGCCTTCGCCCTCGACCACGCGCTACACCACGGATTGGAACGCGTCATCTACGTCATTCCTTACATGAGCATCATCGAGCAAACCGCGTCAGTATTCCGCGCAGCGCTACGGGAAGGAGACGAAGATGCCGACGATTTCGTCGTCGAACACCACAGCACGTTCGACGAGGATCGGATCAGTAAGCGTGAAGCCGTGAACAAGCTCCGTCTGGCAATGGAGAACTGGGACGCGCCGCTCATCGTCACCACTGCTGTCCAGTTCTTCGAGAGCCTGTTCGCGAACCGCCCGTCCCGGTGCCGAAAGCTGCACAACATCGCCAACAGCGTCGTGATTCTGGACGAGGCGCAAACACTGCCGCACCAGGTACTGCGTCCCTGTGTCGCAGCGCTGGACGAACTCGCCCGCAACTGGCGCACGAGCGTTGTGCTCTGCACGGCGACCCAGCCGGCGCTCACCGAAACGGACGGTTTCACTGGTGGTTTCGAGCACGTCCGTGAACTAGCGCCCCAACCGCGGCGGCTGTACACCGCACTTAAACGGACGCGGATACAGGATGCCGGAACGCTCGACGATGCCGCGCTGGCATCGGGGTTGTGCGAGTCGTCCCAAGTGTTATGTATCGTGAACACGCGGCGTCATGCACGGGAGTTGTACGAGCAACTCGGCGACGCCGAGGGGAGTTACCACCTGTCCACGCTCATGTGCGCCGCTCACCGCCGGGAAGTGCTAAGAGCGGTGCGTAGGCGGCTGAAGGACGGAGACCCGGTCCGCCTGGTTGCCACATCGCTGGTCGAGGCTGGCGTCGACGTCGACTTCCCCGTCGTCTGGCGAGCTGCGGCGGGTTTGGAATCACTCGTCCAAGCCGCTGGGCGCTGCAACCGTGAGGGGCGAAGGGACACCGGCAACGTGTTCGTGTTCGAGCCAACGGAGGAAGAGGGACGCAAGCCCCCACCAGAGGTGGCGCAGTGCGCCGACGCGGCAAGGAGCATCCTCCGGCAGTTTCCAGACGATCCAGCGTCGCTCGACGCGATCCGGGCCTACTTCCGACAGATCTACTGGACCAAGGGAGAGGAGGCACTAGACTCGAAGGACATCATGCGGATGATCAGCGACGCGCGCCGTAGCCTCGACTTTCCGTTCGAGACTATCGCTACGCAGTTCCACCTAATCGACGAGTTCCAGGTGCCAGTAGTGACTACTTGGCGCGGCCCGACCGGCAAGGAGGCAACGGTCGAACGCCTACTGGATAAGTTGCATTATGTGGAACGTCCGGGCTGGATCGCACGGCGCCTCCAGCCCTATGTCGTTCAGATTGGACGGGTGGCCCGGGAGACGCTGCTCTCGGCCGGAGCGGCCACGGTCCTCCGCGAATCTGATTTCGGCTGCCAGTTCGTGCAGTTGGTGAACGCAGACCTGTACCACGAAGACACTGGGTTATGGCTGGAGGATCCCGCGTACCGGCGGCTTGAGGGACTAGTGTTTTGACCAGGAGAGGGCTACTAGGAACAGCCTGGACAGGCGCGGGAGACTTGCAGGTGTCGAGCGCGGATCGGCAAGACGGGACAGTGAAATGGCGTACGGAGTAAAGCTGCACGTGTGGGGCGAGTACGCCTGCTTCACGCGCCCGGAGATGAAGGTCGAACGCGTGTCCTACGACACGATCACACCCTCCGCCGCGCGTGGGATCCTGGAAGCGATCCACTGGAAGCCGGCGATCCGGTGGGTTATCGACCGTCTCCACGTCCTCAACCCGATCCGCTTCGAGAACGTACGCCGGAACGAACTGGCCGGTAAGATCCCGGCCCGCAACGTCACGCGAGCAATGAACGCCGGTACAACCGAGGGCCTCCACACGCTGATCGAGACCGAGCGGCAACAACGGGCTACCACCTTGCTGCGCGACGTGGCCTACGTGATCGAAGCGCATTTCGTATTGACCGACAGCGCGGGCGCCGACGACAACGAGGCGAAGCACTTGAGCATCTTCAGGCGCCGTGCCGCCAAGGGGCAATGCTTCCACCGACCCTATCTCGGCACCCGCGAGTTCGCCGCTGACTTCGCGCTCGTGAACGAAGCCATGCCACCGTCGAACCTATCGCCATCCGAACGCGACCGCGATCTCGGTTGGATGCTGCATGACATTGACCACGACGAGGGTATGACACCACGGTTCTTCCGGGCGGCGATGCGGGAGGGCGTCATCGAGGTGCCGGCGCCAGACGCCGAAGACGTGCGAGCATGAGCATTCTGCGGGCCTTGGTACGCCTTGGCGACCGGCTCGGATCGGATGGAACAGCCCCGACCTTCGGGTTTTCAAGGGAGAACATCTTCTTCGCAGTTGTTTTGGTCAACGGCGGCGCCGAATGGGACGTCGTGGATCTCCGCGACCCGTCCGGAAAGAAGCCGCGACCGCAGCGCCTCGATGTACCCCGGCCCGAGAAGCGGTCCGGAACCCAGCCGCCCCCCAACTTCCTCTGGGACAACACGGCGTACACGTTGGGCGTGACACGCGATAGAGAGACGAACAGAGCGATCCCTACGGAGAGACGGCACGCCGCATTCAAAGACCATCACCGAGAGATGCTCGAGGAGTGCAACGATGCGGGCGCCCAGGCGCTGCTGCATTTTCTCGACACATGGCGGGTGGCGGACTACGAGAGCCTTCGCCACAAGGCTGACATGCTGGGCACGAACATCGTGTTTCGTCTCGACGGAGAGGGGAAGTACCTCCATGAACGAGACGCAATCAGGCAGATCTGGTTGGAGCACGTCGGCGGGGCGACCGGTTCGCGCGGGCTGTGCCTCGTGACGGGAGCGCATGCAGCCATAGCCCGCCTGCACCCGCGCATTAAGGGAGTCGCCGGTGGCCAACCGGGAGGCGGGGATATCGTCTCGTTCAACGAGCAAGCGTTCGAGTCCTACGGAAAGAAACAGGGCGCAAACGCACCAGTGTCAGAACGGGCAGCCTCCGCGTACACGACCGCGCTCAACACGTTGTTGGAACGCAACAGCCGCCAGCACATCCGGATTGCCGATACGACGGCCGTATTCTGGGCAGAGGCGGCGCGGACGGAAGCCGCGAGAGCGGAAGACCTGATCGCGAAGCTGCTGGAGCCGCCCACAGATGCGGAAGAGACTAGTCAGGTCGCCATTAGGCTGGCAGCGGTCGCAAAGGGGCAACCACTAGAGCTGGAGGAAGTCGACCCCAATCTGGACCCAAACACGCGTTTCTACGTACTCGGGCTGGCGCCCAACGCTGGGCGAATATCCGTACGGTTCTGGTGCGAAGACACGATCGGTGCAATCGCGCGCAGAATCTCGGAACACTGGAGCGATCTGCGTCTGGAGCCCACGCCGTGGCGGACAGCGCCGGCCGCTTGGCGCCTGCTCTCCGAGACGGCGGTACAACACAAGGGTCAGAACATCCCGCCAACACTCACCGGGGCGTTGATGCGAGCAATCCTCCACGGCGGGCGGTACCCGCAGTCATTGTTCGCAGCCATCGTCGCACGGATGCGCGCGGACAAAGATGTAACCGGAAGCCGAGCCGCAATCTGCAAGGCATGTCTTGCGCGTGACCATCGGCTGGGCTTCGAACAGGAGGACGTACCCGTGAGCCTGAACCGCAGTGAAACCAACACCGCTTACCGACTCGGCCGGCTGTTCGCTGTCTACGAGAGCGTCCAGCGTGCCGCTCTCGGCAAGGTCAACGCGACCATTAAGGATCGGTACTTCGGTGCCGCGTCGGCAGCGCCGGCATCCGTCTTCCCTCTGCTTGAACGTGGCTCCACGAGTCATTTGGCATCACTTCGCAAGGGAGATAAAGGGGGGCTCGCGCATTGGTATGAGCGCGAGATCGATGAGATTCTGGCCGGCATCCAGACGGAGTTCCCGCGTAGCCTGCGGCTTGCGGATCAAGGTCGATTCGCCATCGGGTACCATCATCAGCGAGCGACCAAGGGAAGCACGGACCATAAGGGCTCAGCCGATCCGCAGGTCGGCAACACTGAATCACGTTCGGCGATTCAGGACGAGGAATGACAATGAGCGTGATCACCAACCGTTACGACTTCGTCTATCTGTTCGATGTGGCCAACGGTAATCCCAATGGCGACCCGGACGCGGGGAATCTTCCGCGTCTCGATCCAGAAACCAACGAAGGACTGGTCTCGGACGTGTGTTTGAAGAGGAAGGTACGCAACTACGTTCAGCTCCTCGGCAAGGAGAACTGTGAGATATTTGTCCAGGAGAGACGACCACTCAACCCCCTAATCGCTGAAGCGTGCGAGGAGAATGATCAACCCGATCATCGTAAGGCGAGCGGTGGTTGGGACACACGTGCGGCAAAGGCGCGGTCGCAGAGCGACATCGGTGTGCTGCAAGGTTGGCTCTGCGCCAAGTACTTTGACATTCGAACGTTCGGCGCGGTGCTATCAACGGGTCCCAACGCCGGCCAGATCCGAGGCCCTGCGCAGCTGACTTTCGCACGGTCTGTGGAGCCCATCCTCCCTCTTGAGCAAGCGATCACCCGGGTTACGGATGTTGACAAGGAAGAGGGGGAAATGGGCCGGAAGCACGTTGTGCCCTACGGCCTCTACCGTGGCCACGGTTACGTGTCGGCATATCTTGCCGGGGCAGCCGGGAAGGGCACGGGATTCTCCGAGGAAGACTTGGAGCTGCTGTGGACGGCGCTCGTGCAGATGTTCGACCACGACCGGTCGGCAGCGCGAGGCGAGATGACCGCGCGCCGGCTGATCGTATTCAAGCACGCGAACGCACTTGGCAGTGCGCCCGCGCACCGGCTTTTCGAGCGAGTCTCGATCAAGCGCCGTTCCCAGCGCGAGGAGCGCGAACTTGGAGATCCAGAACTGCCTCCCGCCCGAGCCTACGCCGACTATGCCGTTCACGTGGACGCAACGGGCTTGCCGGCAGGGATCGAGATCATTGATAGGTGCTGAACTGGCGACTGAAGACGCGGCGAGCGAGGTTCCCGAGGACGAGTTGGTGCCGCTCTCGGCGCTTCAGCACATGCTCTACTGTCCGCGGCAGTGCGCGCTCATCCATGTCGAACAACAGTGGGCGGAGAACCGCTTGACGGCCGAAGGGCGCGTAATGCATGGCCGCGCGCACGGCGGAGGCCACGAAGCGCGCAGCGGCGTGCGAATCGCACGGAGTGTCACACTGCGGTCACTGCGCCTCGGCGTTGCCGGCGTCGCCGATGTCGTCGAGATCCGGGCTGACGGCTCGCTGTACCCGGTCGAGTACAAGCGTGGACGCCCGAAGGCCCACCGCGCGGACGAAGTGCAACTCTGCGCTCAGGCCATGTGCCTAGAGGAAATGCTGGGTGTGCGAGTACCGGAGGGGGCACTGTTCTATGGGCGCAACCGACGACGACACGTCGTCAAGCTCGACATCGACCTACGGGCTCTAACAGAGCGAATAGCGGCCGATACACGAAGGCTCCTCGGCGGCGGCCGGACGCCAATTCCCGAGTACGAGGCAAGGAAATGCGATGCATGTTCGTTGCAGGACCTGTGCCAACCGCGACAGCCGCGTGGCGCGGGTACCGTCGCCCAGTGGCTCGCGAGCGCGATCGACGCCTGACCGCCGCGCATGCGCCGCCACCTAAACACCCTGTACGTGACCACGGAAAACGCGTGGTTGCGAAAGGACGGGGAGAACGTCGTCATCGAGGTGGACGGTAAGGAACGGGGGCGGCTACCCGTCCATCTGCTCGGAGGGATCGTCTGCTTTGGAGCCGTAGGCGTGACACCGGCGCTGATGGGTCACTGCGCAGCGCGCGGCGTCTGCATGTCAATCCTCGGCCGTAACGGTCGGTTTCTCGCCCGTGTTGAGGGTCCGGTATCCGGAAACGTGCTGCTGCGCAGGGCGCAGTACCGCACGACGGACGACGCCGACAGGACAGCCCGACTCGCGGGCCAGCTGGTGACCGGGAAACTGCTGAACCAACGCACAGTGGTACGTCGAGCGCTACGCGACCACGGTCAGAGCACGACAGCGAAGGCTCGAGATCGACTCGGCGCCTGTGAACGCCGCCTGTCCGATGCGGCGCGACGCGTCGGTCGCGCGGCCAGCACAGACACGATACGCGGCATCGAGGGTGAAGCCGCCCGGCACTACTACGCGGTGTTCGGCGATCTGATGCGAGCGGACGGGCCGCAATTCGCCTTCGGCGGGCGCTCGCGCCGGCCGCCGCTCGACCCGGCGAACGCTCTGTTGTCCTTCCTCTACACGCTCCTGGTGCACGATTGCCGATCAGCTCTCGAGACGGTGGGCCTCGACCCAGCGGTAGGATACCTCCACCGTGAGCGCCCAGGGCGGCCGAGCCTCGCACTGGACCTTATGGAGGAATTGCGTCCCGTTCTCGCGGATCGAATCGCCCTGTCACTCATCAACCGACGGCAACTGCAGGGGCGCGACTTCGAGACCGGTGTGAGCGGGGCAGTCACGATGCGTGACGACGCGCGGAAGACCGTACTCGTCGCCTATCAGGAACGCAAGAAGGACGAACTCGGCCATCCGTTTCTAAAGGAGAAGACGACCCTCGGTCTCGTGCCGTTCATACAAGCGACGCTGCTGGCCAGACATCTGCGCGGGGACTTGGACGGGTACGCCCCGTTCCTTTGGCGATAGGGGCAATGGGGTGCATTCGTGCTGATGCTCGTGACCTACGATGTCGCAACCGATGACGCAGCCGGGCGTCGCCGTCTGCGACGTGTCGCGCGACTGTGCCAGAACTTCGGCCAGCGCGTGCAGTACTCGGTATTCGAATGTGACGTCGATGCGGCGCAATGGGTAGCGTTGCGCTCTCAACTCATCGCCGAGATCGATACGAAAGCGGACAGCCTTCGCTTCTACCGGCTCGGTGTCAACTGGCGATCGCGAGTGGAGCATGTAGGCGCAAAGGACTCGTACGATCCTAGGGGCCCGCTCGTGTTTTGAAGGCGTGCGAACCTGAAGTGAACATGGTGTCGCAGGGAAGTTCGCGCACTGCGAAAAACCCAGTCCTGAGAGGCATAAATGTCGCCGCGATGCGGGGAACACACGACGCGAGATTGATCAGCCTCGACGGTTCGCGAGAACCTCACGCCTAAGCGTTGTACGGGAAAGAGTTACGGTGATGGAGTCGCTCCCCGCGCGCGGGGCGTGGGTTGAAACAACGAATACCTATTTCGCATCAACCACCTCAGGCAGTCGCTCCCCGCGCGCGGGGCGTGGGTTGAAACCGAACTACTGACCCGAGGCGTCATCCGCGAGGTCGCTCCCCGCGCGCGGGGCGTGGGTTGAAACCAGCACAACCAGGTGTATGTCGCGTTGATCATCGTCGCTCCCCGCGCGCGGGGCGTGGGTTGAAACTTGGACAAGGCGAAGCTGGACAAGGTCATCAGCGAGTCGCTCCCCGCGCGCGGGGCGTGGGTTGAAACGACACAAACGACTGCAGCAGCGAACCGATGGTCTGTCGCTCCCCGCGCGCGGGGCGTGGGTTGAAACCTCAAAACCGGATGCGCCTGGCACAATGCAGAAGTCGCTCCCCGCGCGCGGGGCGTGGGTTGAAACGTAGCGCCCACGTCGGCGGCAACGCTGACGTGTGTCGCTCCCCGCGCGCGGGGCGTGGGTTGAAACAGACGCCGGCGGACCGGATCGTGTTCGTGGATGTCGCTCCCCGCGCGCGGGGCGTGGGTTGAAACAGGCTACATGTCGGTATCTCGCGAAGTACGTGAGGTCGCTCCCCGCGCGCGGGGCGTGGGTTGAAACACAACAGGATCAGCGTAGACGGTCCGGCGCACGCGTCGCTCCCCGCGCGCGGGGCGTGGGTTGAAACCGAATCGCACCAGTAACGGCGGAAACCGCCTGAGTCGCTCCCCGCGCGCGGGGCGTGGGTTGAAACACACGAGGAACCGTCCGAGACGTCTTCTGCCGAAGTCGCTCCCCGCGCGCGGGGCGTGGGTTGAAACGCCCTCGAACCGAGACGACGCGCCAGATCCGAGTCGCTCCCCGCGCGGGGGGCGTGGGTTGAAACGCCTTTTCCGGCGAAGGTGCCCCGTATTTGCCGTCGCTCCCCGCGCGGGGGGCGTGGGTTGAAACCCGTGATCGGCCGCCGTCACCGTTACGCCGCCGTCGCTCCCCGCGCGGGGGGCGTGGGTTGAAACCTTGTTGCGCCGCGTCGAGTCGCCCTCGTCCGGAGTCGCTCCCCGCGCGGGGGGCGTGGGTTGAAACCACTCGACCTCCCACATCTGCTCGTACTGGGGATGTCGCTCCCCGCGCGGGGGGCGTGGGTTGAAACGACGGCCTGCTCGCCTCGATCCAGGTGCTACGCCGCAAGTCGCTCCCCGCGCGGGGGGCGTGGGTTGAAACGTCAGATCGTGCCCGACCCCATCGTGAACCACGTCGCTCCCCGCGCGGGGGGCGTGGGTTGAAACGGGATCGTGGCAGCGTACTTCTTCGCGCGCTCGAGTCGCTCCCCGCGCGGGGGGCGTGGGTTGAAACAGGACCGGCTCGGCGGATTCGGCCGCCCGCTGGAGTCGCTCCCCGCGCGGGGGGCGTGGGTTGAAACGGCCAGGGTCCCCCGTAGGACGTAGAGTCGGCGGAGTCGCTCCCCGCGCGGGGGGCGTGGGTTGAAACTGAGTCCGCCCGCGCATGGGGAGCGGTCGGCGTGTGTCGCTCCCCGCGCGGGGGGCGTGGGTTGAAACGGGCGGACGCCGTCGCGCACAGGAACCGCCACGCGAGTCGCTCCCCGCGCGGGGGGCGTGGGTTGAAACCCCAAGGGATCCAGTAGTGGGTTCCGTAAAGGATGTCGCTCCCCGCGCGGGGGGCGTGGGTTGAAACTGGAGTTCCGCTGAGGCTTGCTCACACTTGTCGAGTCGCTCCCCGCGCGGGGGGCGTGGGTTGAAACAACCCGTTCGAGGGCCTTTTCGGGTCCGTCCCGGAGTCGCTCCCCGCGCGGGGGGCGTGGGTTGAAACACCGTCACACCATCTTCCTGCCTCCTGGCGGCAGGCGTCGCTCCCCGCGCGGGGGGCGTGGGTTGAAACTGGAACCCCTTTATCGCCGGTTCCTTTGCCCGCGTCGCTCCCCGCGCGGGGGGCGTGGGTTGAAACGACAGCGGCCCGCTGAGCGAGTGGGTCGTAGTCAGGTCGCTCCCCGCGCGGGGGGCGTGGGTTGAAACTGCTCGAGCTCAGGAGCGCGCTGCTCGTCTTGGTGTCGCTCCCCGCGCGGGGGGCGTGGGTTGAAACGCGTTGCCGTCAGCGTCCGGCGTCCACAGCGACGTCGCTCCCCGCGCGGGGGGCGTGGGTTGAAACGACCTGTCGGGTACCACCCGCGACTCTGCCATCGTCGCTCCCCGCGCGGGGGGCGTGGGTTGAAACATCGAGTTCCCGTTCGTCGACGTGCTGACCGAGGATGTCGCTTCCCTCGCGGGGGGCGTGGGTTGAAACGTCTACCAGTGCAAGAGCGGGCGTCCGATGCCGAGTCGCTCCCCTCGGGGGAGGCGTGGGTTGAAACAACCAGAAGCAGGGCGTGTTCGTGATGGCCGACGTCGCTCCCCTCGCGGGGGCGTGGGTTGAAACACGTCGCAGAACGTCGGGTCCGGATCGGTCGCCAGTCGCTCCCTGTGCGGGGGGCGTGGGTTGAGCGTTACCGAGAAGGAGCGCATGATCGAACACGTCGTCTCTCCCGGCGCCGGGGGGGCGTGGGTTGAAACACCCGCTGGCTCATGGGCTTCCCCGAAGCACACGGTCGCTCCCTATGCGGGGGGCGTGGGTTGAAACCACATGGGGTGGTCGGGGCAGTAGAACGGCACCACGTCGCTGCCGGCGCGGGGGAGGCGTGGGTTGAAACGAGTTGCCGGCGGAGTACATCGCTTGCTGGATCGTCGCTCCCTGTGTGGGGGGCGTGGGTCAAGAGAGCCGTAGCCGCGCCTCCGGATCCGGCTCCGGGGCGTGTGTCGGAGGATCCAGGGGAGCACCATGAGACTTACGTCTAGAGGTGCCCCCTCACACGCGGCGGCGACTGCCATCGCGCGACGAGCACTACAACGACGCAGGTCTAGAGCCGGCCGTAGATGTTGCCCAGGGAGCGTATGAGTCCATCTCAGAACGAGGGATGAGGCGGGGGGAACGGCCACCATAACCCTATATAAAGTTATTACTATCAACATCTTAAGAGAATAGGCGGTCGGAAACCGTGGAAGCCGGGCGAGCGGATCCTGCCGCACAACTTCGCCAGCGGGCGCGACTACCGCGGCGGCAACGCCGTGTACCTCGCCATGCACGCGCTGGAGCGCGGCTACGCCGACCCGCGCTGGGGAGGCTACCGCCAGATCCAGGCGGCCGGCGGGCACGTCCGCAAGGGGGAGAAGGGCACGCCCATCATGTACGTCGACTTCCGGCAGCGGCAGACGGTCCGCGACGAGCAGGGCAACCCCGTCCGGGACGAGGAGGGGCGGCCGAAGCTGGAGTGGGTCCAGCGGGACCGGCCGCTCGTCAAGCTCCACTACGTCTTCAACGTCGAGCAGACCGAGGGGCTGCGGCTGCGATCGTTCCAGACGGCGCCGGCGGAGTGGGAGGGCCACGAGCGGGCGGAGGCGCTGATCAAGGCGAGCGGCGTCCGGCTCGACCACGTGGCCGGCGATAGGGCCTACTACAGCCTGAAGGACGACCGCGTGGTGCTGCCCGAGCGCACCCAGTTCCCGTCGCAGGACGCCTACACGCACACGGCGCTGCACGAGCTGGGGCACGCCACGGGGCATCCGGGCCGGCTGAACCGGCCGACGCTGGTCGAGCACGGGGGCTTCGGCACCGAGGCCTACGCCCGCGAGGAGCTGCGGGCGGAGATCGCCGCGATGATGACCGGCGAGCAGCTCGGCGTGGGGCACGAGCCGCGGCACGGCACGGCGTACGTCAGCTCCTGGATCAAGGCGCTGGAGAACGACCCGAAGGAGATCCGGGCCGCCGCGGTCGACGCGCAGCGGATGTCGGACTGGCTGCTCTCCCGCGAGCGCGAGCGGAGCCTGGGCGACGAGAAGGCCGAGCACGAGCGGCCGGCCGGCGACGAAGGCCGGACGCAGGAGCGCGAGCCGGAACGGCCGCCGCCGGCTCCGGAGGTGGGTGGCGCGGCGCGGGAGGAGCACGTCTCCGCGCTGCAGGTCCCCGACCGCCCGGCGGCGGCGATGAACGCCGGCGCCGCGACGCCCGGCGCGGCGGCCATGTCCGAGGAGTTGAAGGGCGTTCTCCGGGACATGGGCTTGGCGGGATACCGGGCGGGGTACGAGGCGTCGATGGACCGCCTGGACACCGATCCCCACCAGAGCGCGCGCGTGCACTTCCCGGCCGCGGCCGGGAAGGAGATCCGGTTCGTGCTGGAGCGGGTGCACGTGGACGCGTACCTGCGGGGCATGCACGACCATCAGCGCGGCATCGACGACGAGGCCGTCTGGAAGGGCGAGAGCCGGGTCTCGCGGGACGCGATCCTGCGCGTCGAGGCGGAGCTGAAGACGGCGCTCCGGGAGATCGGCGCCGCGGGCTACGACCGCGGGTACGGCGACGCCGCCGAAGGCCGCGACAAGACGCCCGGCTGGCCCCGCTGCGGCCCGGCCGAGCACGGGCCGGGAGACGGAGCGGAGTACCTGCGGTCGGACGCGGCGGCGAGGGCGTACGTGCGGGGATTCGACGACCGCCTCCGCGGGGCCAGCCGGGCCGACGCCGCCGGCCGCCGGCTGGGCGTGGACTACGTCAGGGAGGTGACGGCCATCGGCGAGGACCAGCAGGCCGCCCTCCGTTACTGCCCGCCACCCGGCAGCGCCGGCGCCCCGGAACGCTCGCCGCGGGCGGCGGCGGCCGGAGACCGCGATCGCGACGCGGGGCCGAGCCGCTGACGGAGCCGTTGGCACGCAGTTTGCTCCACCCCTGAACGAACCAGCGAACGACACGGGAGGTAGCGCGATGACGAAACGGCCGGACGTCTACACGACCCTCGGCCCGGCATGCGGATGCTGCGGGCACCGGCACGCGACGGTCCGGGAAGCCGGACGGTGCCTGGAGGACTACCGGCGGCGGGGGTACTCCGACCGCATGGTGGTCGCCGTCGCCGCCGACGCCCCCTGGCCGCCGGCCGAGGGCCGGTACCTAAACGCCGCCGAGCTCGACGAGCTCTATCCGGACGCCGAATGATGTGGCGCGACGGACTGCGCGCCGCCGCGCCGCGCGGCGTGGCGCGGCTCATCGGCGAGAGCGGGCCGATGCGGGAGCTGAAGACGCAGATCCCGCGGGTCGCCGCCGCGCCGTTCCCCGTCGTGATCGACGGCGAGTCGGGCACGGGCAAGGAGCTGATCGCCCGGGCGATCCACGAGGAGGGGTCCCGCCGCGGGGCGGTGTTCGTGCCGGTCAACTGCGCGGTGCTCGGCGACGAGCTGTTCGAGTCGGAGCTGTTCGGCCACGCCAGGGGGGCGTTCACGGGTGCGGCGCACGAGCGCAAGGGGCTGCTGGAGCTGGCCTCCGGGGGCACCGTCTTCCTCGACGAGGTGGCCGAGCTGACGGCGCGCGCCCAGGCCAAGCTGCTGCGCGTGCTCCAGGACGGCGAGATCCGGAGGCTCGGCGAGAACCGCACCCGGCGGCTCGACCTGCGCGTCGTCGCCGCGACGAACCGCCCGCTCGACGCCGAGGCGGCGGCGGGCCGCTTCCGAAAGGACCTGCTCTACCGCCTCGGCGTCGTCGGGCTGACCGCGCCTCCGCTGCGCGAGCGCGGGCCGGACGTGGCCCGGCTCACCGACCACTACTGGAAGGACATCGCGTCGGCGGCCGGCAGCCGCGCGACGCTGGCGCGGGAGACGGTGGCGGCCCTGGCGGCGCACCCGTGGCCCGGCAACGTCCGCGAGCTGCAGAACGTCCTCGCCAACCTCACCGTCACGGGGCCGCGCTACGGCCCCGTCGGCCCCGACGCCCTCCCGTCCGCCTTCCGGCGAGCGGTCGCCGCCGAACGGCGGCCGACGCTGGCCGAGGCCCGCGAGGATCTCGAACGCGCGATGGTGCGCGACGCGCTGGGCCGGCACGGCACGGTCGCCCGCGCCGCGGGCGAGCTGGGCGTCACCCGGCAGGGCCTCTCGAAGGTGATGGCGCGGCTGCAGGTCGACCGCTTCAATCCGGGCCGGGACCACTCGGCCCAGATACCCTCGCGGTAGCAGGCGCCCGTCCGGCGCGGCCGGTGCGTCGCACGAACTGCGGCGCCGAGACCCTTCCAGGAAGGAACAATTTGCCGGGAGCGACCCCCCGCGATGGGTGTGATTCGGGAACACCCATTACGCCGCCAAACCGCGGGTTTTCGGGGGGTCGCTCCCGGCATTACGGGCGGCGCAATAGGGTCCGCCCGCTTCCTGCCGAGACGCGCATCCGTCCCGCAAACACGGGCCCTAACGGGGCGCCGACCGGCCCGGCAGGATGTGATTCGGGCAGTGACAGAGGAGCGTTGACTGAATCACACGCTGGCGTTGGCAAATTGAGGCTGCTTGGTGGGATCTGGTTCTTCATGCGCGATGGGTTTCCGGAGTTTCGTTCCCAGCCATTTGTACCACGAGGGCCGGATCGTGGTGGTCGCCGCGTTGACCGGCATGGTCCGCACACTGCCGGCGTAGGGGGCGGGTCGCTGCCGCACAGTTGGCGCAAGCGGCACCGGACGAAGGGTCGTGGCGGCCGGGAAGGAGTTGCCAAGAAACGCACTCCGTCCATCAGGAACGGCTGGCAGTCGGGGCCATCGCTAGAGCTAGAAACCGTCTGTCCCGCAGTGGTGGCCGAACGCCCGGCAGGAACCCGCAGGACCGCGCTCCGAGCGAACTGCAGGTGGACTCACTTCCATGGGCTGATTGAGATCGCGCCCGGGCGGGCGCGCGGGTTGCTAACGGGCCAGCCTGCCGTCGAAGAGCTGGATCTCGCGCCGGGCGTGGCCAGCGTAGCGCGGATCGTGCGTCACCATGCAGATGGTCGAGCCCTCGTCGTACAGCGTCTTCAGCAGTTCCATTACCGCCTCACCGCTCTTCGAGTCGAGATTGCCCGTCGGCTCGTCCGCCAGCAGGATCGACGGCTGGCCAGCAACCGCCCGCGCCACCGCCAGCCGCTGCTGCTGGCCGCCCGACAACTGGCTCGGCAGGTGCTTCGCCCGGTGCCCATCTCCACCTTCTCCAGCGCCGCCGTCACCGGAGCCCGCCGCTCCGTCGGCGCCATCCCGCGATACGTCAGCGGAAGCTCCACGTTCTCATACACCGTCAGGTCGCCGATCAGGTTGAAGCTCTGGAAGATGAAGCCGATCTTCCGGTTCCGCGTCCGCGCACGCTCCGCCTGGCTCAGTTGCGACACCCCGCGGCCGTTCAGCGTGTAGTCGCCCGCCGTCGGCGTGTCCAGAAGACCCAGGAGCGACAGCAGCGTCGACTTGCCGCACCCCGACGGGCCGGAGACCGCCACATACTCCCCCGGGTGGATGTCGAGCGTCACCCCGTCGAGGGCGTGCGTCTCCACCTCGTCCGTGTAGAAGACCTTCGAGACCCCTTCGAGGCGAATCAACGGTTGCCGGTCGTTCCCGGTCATCGTCGTTCAATCCTTACGCGGTCGAACTGATCCCAGGCCGACATGTCCGACAGCACGACGCGGTCGCCCGGCTGCAGGCCATCGCGCACCTCGATCGCGCTCACCGACGCGCGGCCCAGGCTGACCGGGGTCCGGGCCGCGTGGGCCCCGTCGGCCAGCATCCGGAACAGGCTCACCACGCTGTCCTCCTGGCCGAACACCGGACGCCCGACGAAGATCACGTCCTCCAGCCGCTCGAGCTCGATCGTCCCGTCCACCGTCAGGTCGGGACGCGCCCCCCGCGGCAGCTCCCCGTCCAGCGCCACGTCCACCGTCACCGCCCCGTTCTCCACCGCCGGGTCGATGCGCGCCACGTGCCCCGGTATCACGCCGTTCCGCGTGTCCACCAGCGCCCGCTGCCCAATCTGAACGTCCTTGGCCTGCGTCTCCGCAATCCGAAGCTCCGCCTTCAGCATCGTCGGGTCGCCCACCCGCGCCAGGTTCGTCCCCGTCGTCACCCGCTGCCCCTCGTCGAGCGGAACCTGCTGCAGGACGCCGTGGATCCCCGCGCGCACACGCAGCGCGTCGACTTGCTGCAACCGCAGCTCGTGCAGCGTCCGCAGCCGGTCTACCTCCGCCTGCTCCACCGCCAACTGCTCGTCCACCGTCTCGGTCGCCATCTGCAGCCGTTCCTGCTCCAGCTTCAGCCGCGTGTCGTATTCCCGCTCCGTCGCCTCCGACTGCAGGAGCTGAATCGTCGACACCAGCCCCTGGCTCGCCAGCTCGCGGTCCGCCTCCGCCTGCAGCCGCGCCGACGTCAACTGCGCCTCGGTCGAAGCCAGCGCCGAACGTTGCTCCAGCAGCGCCCGTTCCACTTCCACCCGCCGCGTCGTCCAACGCGATCCCGATAGGGCCGAGACTCCGTTCCCGAAGCGCCGGGATTCAGCGACTCAAGATCGGCCGATGGTGGTGTATGCTTGGCCGTGGTGAAAGCTGCACAACACTGGTGAAGCCCGATGAAGCAGCATCGCCTGACCATCAGTCTCGAAGCCGACGACTACAGGCGCCTCTGTGTCCTCGCGCGAACAGAAGACCGGTCGCTGAGCTGGCTTGTCGGCCGGGCCTTGAGGGCGTTCCTGGATGAGCACGCCGTTCCCGAACAGCTCGTGATGCCCGACCGCCCCGAACCCACTGGCCCGAAGCCATGACCGATACGGTTTCGCCCCAAACGCGCAGCCGCATGATGAGCCAGATCCGGAGCACCGAGACGTCACCGGAGCGGCAGGTCCGATCGTATCTCCATCGCCACGGGCTTCGGTTCAGAAAGAACGTTGCTGGCCTGCCGGGCCGGCCCGACGTTGTGCTCAAGCGCCACTCGACGGCGGTCTTCGTCCACGGGTGTTTCTGGCACCAGCACGCGGGATGCCGCGACGGCCGCATCCCTGGGAGCAACGCGGACTACTGGAAACCCAAGCTGAAGCGGACGCAGGAGAGAGACAGGGCGCATCAGCGCCAACTGCGAGAGGCCGGCTGGCGTGTCATCGTCGTCTGGGAATGTGAGGTCGGTCCTGATCGTCTCGGGGTTCTTGCCCGGCAGATCCTCTCTCCAGGCGCCGGGAGCGATCCGCAGTGTTGAACGTACTCGACGTTTTCTGCGGAGCCGGCGGTTTTTCCGAGGGCTTTCGCCAAGCCGGCTTTCGCATCGCCGCCGGCACGGATGTTGACCCCGATGCCTGCGCCACCTACGCGCACAACTTCCCGGACGCGGTGGCTGTCTGCGGTGATCTGACCGAGGAGGCCATCCGGTCGCGCGTGGTTGACGCCGCCGGAGCTGTCGACGTCGTAGTCGGCGGGCCTCCCTGCCAGGCCTTTTCGCAGGTTCGCAACCACGACCGCGCGCTCAACGACCCGCGAAACCGGCTCTACCGCGAGTTCCTTTGGCTGCTCGAACGCGTCCAGCCACGCGCGTTCGCCATGGAGAACGTCCCGGGACTCGCGCAGCTTCGCGTACAGGAACGGATTGCGGAGGATCTCGTTCTTGACGGCAAGTACCGCGTGTCCGTGCAGGAGGTCGATGCCTGTGATTTCGGCGTGCCGCAGACGCGCAAGCGGCTGCTGTTCATAGGGCTTCGCAGTTCGCTCGGTGCATGCCCGGAAGTCCTCAGCGGCAGCCGCGCTTCCCAACACCTGCTGCTGGCACGTACCGAGAATGGCTCGGTCGGTTATCAGCCGACGCCAAGCGGCCTCGACGGACGGCGGTTTCTCCGAAGGTTGCTGGACACCCGGGATGCCTCGATCGTCACGACCCGCCAGGCTATTTCGGACCTAGCCGTCCTCCGATCCGGGCGCCGTGCCGACGATTTGTCGGCCGAAGATCTCCCGCCCCCCGAGTCCGCTTACCAGCGAGTCATGCGCAACGCGTGCGCCGTGTCCAACGTCAGCGTTCCGCGAATCAACGAGGACACGATTCTCCGGCTGTCCGCCATCCCCGAGGGTGGCAACTATCTCGACCTGCCTCATGGCCTTCGAGATCGCTACCTGACTGGACAGAGGTGGGGACCCCACAACGGGAGCGGACGGCTGGGCCGCCGCCACTACTACGCGTATCGCCGCCTGCATCCGGACTTTTGGGCCTGGACTCTCAACACGAAGGCGGACTCCACGTACCATTGGCATGCCGAGCGTGCACTCTCCGTGCGCGAGTTCGCGAGAATTCAGTCGTTTCCCGACCATTTCAAGTTCCTGACAGACCCGCGCCGCGGTCCAATTCCAGGCCGAATCCCCGGTGGCGCCGCCCATTCTCGGTACCGCCAGGTCGGCAACGCGGTGCCCCCACTGCTAGCCCTAGCAGTCGCCCGTCAGCTCCATACCCTGCTCTCATCCGATCCTGTGACACGGAACCGCGGGGCCTCGGTATGACGGCCGACACCATCGGAGCGGCAGTCAAGCGGGCGTTCGGTGCGGACAATCGCGACCGTTTGCTTCGCGAGTACCTGGCTGGCATCGCACCGATTGCCCCCGATACTGCGTGGAAGCACGTCTACCGCCTCTTGCTTTGGATCGACAGCACAACCGGGTTGGCGCATTGCTACGAAAGCGACAAGTCCCAGCCGGGCCGGGCCTGGTACGAGCGGTCCTTGCGGTTCCACGCTTGGGTGTCGGCATCCCTCGGGTCGGCACCGGAGGCTCTGCGATCTGAGATTGACTGGCTCTTTAGGCATGCGTCGCGGGATCTCGCTTCCGGCGCGTCAGCCAGGCAGCAAGAGCGGGCCAAGCGCCAGCGGGCGCGGACGCCAGGCATGCCGGAGCCGGGACGAGATCCAGAGCTCGAGAACTTGATTCTGAACGCTCTTGCACCTTGGTTGCAGGAGCCTCCTCCGCCAGATGCGGTGCGGACGCTAACCGAGCGGATCCATCGGCACACGCGTCTGGAGAACAAGCGCAAGAACCTCGTTGGTGAGGGCTTTGAGGACGTGCTGGCAGTCCTCATCCGTCTCCTGCCCGCGTCGGCGTTCCGCTTCGTGCGAGCCCGCTGCCCGCTCCACGACATTCCCGGATTCTACGAACCGCGCGACCGCGAGAAACCTCGCATCGTTGATCTGGCTCTCGTGCGCGGTCCCGAGGATCGTCGTTCCTTGATCACGGCGAAGTGGTCAATCAGGGCCGACCGCGAGGAGCAATTCGTCAGCGACTGCGCGAGTTACGTTCACCTCGAACGGGCGGGTCAGTCGTTCGATTACGTTCTCATCACGAACGAGTTCGATCCGGCTCGGTTGGTTGCGGCAGCCGAGCGGCAGCGGGAAGGCAATCCACTGTTCACCAATGTAGTACACGTCAGCACCGACGCGTTGAAGGCCGTCTATGGGGACCGTCCAAGCCGTTCGTTCGCTCGGGCCCTTGCTCACGTACGTGGCGGGCGCGTTGAGAGCCTTGGCGACTGGCTCTCGCGGCTTCATCGGTAGAGGGCCGCACGTCTCCCCCACACCATCCATGGACAATCGCGTTAGCCGTCGCCAGACGCCAGTGACGGCACCGTCAGCGGTCCCGACCGCCTAGGCCGAGGGTCGCAGGCGCGCCCGCTTAGGATCCCCAAAGATGGGAGAGTTGGAAAAACTCCGGAGCACAGTCCACGACGCAGTCACGGTTGCGAAAGGCCCCGTGCTCTACCGAGGTGAGAGCCAGAACTACCCGGAAGTGTCGTCAACCCTGCGGCGCAAGTGTGGCCAGTGGCGCCGCCAAGGACAAGACCTGAACAAGCTCCAGGACGTACTGACAGACATCGCCAAGAGACACGACAACCCGGACGCAAGGAAAACCAGAAAACCGCGACGCAGTGAACAATTCATCCATGTGTGGTCAGGTGGATACGACCCAACACAGATGAGTGAGAGTCAAGTGGAATTGATGTGCGAACTCCAGCATTGGGGAGCTGACACCAACCTTATTGACTTTACCAGGAGCCTCGACGTTGCGATCTACTTTGCGTGCGAGGAGACGTGGCACCGGAACGGCAGGATCATCGTCGTCCAGGAACACGATTGGGCGGCATGGCGCCTTGATGCGAAATCCCCGTCTCATAGAGTGGAGGCACAGCAGAGCGTGTTTATCCGACCGCCGGATGGTCTCGTCACGCCATGGCGCCAATTCCAGGTGGAAGGGCGCAAAAAGGAGGCAATCCTGGAAGAGCTCAGCGGTTTGGCGAATCCTATTACCACACCCACGTTGTATAACGACCTTCAAGGATACATACGACTGAGCAAGAGGTATGTGGAAGGCATGGATTACTATCACGCGGGAGTGTCGTGGCTAGTCGAGTACGAGAATCAATTGGATTCCGGCTCGGACCGGCAAGAGATGCTGGAACGAGCGATAGAGTCGCTTCGCAAGGCTGCGGAACACCTGCACTGGATTGGGGGCGTGTGGGACCGACTGGCGCTAGCGTACCTGCACTGTAACGACCGGCGGCGCGCTGCAAGAGCGATCGGGAAGGCGACGCGATTAGGACATCCGCCGCCCCCTCCACAGGTGATGAGGATTCTGCGTGAGCCAGCGGACGAGTAGTCCAGAGGTTGAGTGTTTTCAACGGACGCGAGATTCGGCGGTCGTTGGCGACACGGACGCAGAGGCCCAGCAGGTCCGCGAAACATGCGGCCCGTACAGTAGGCTACAATTGGCATATAGCCTCTTCGGTGTGCGTTGAAAGGCAGGCATTGTAGTGTCGCTAAACAAGGAAGACGTATGGGCAGACCTAAGGTATGCCCTCGATGAACTGGACAGCCCTCCCCGCGATATACACAGCAGCTTGACTGATGCAGCACACTTAGATGCACAAACTGAAGAGGAGTTCTTTAATAGACTCTTTCAGATTGGACTACTCTCCCTAGCATATTCAAGAGCTAAGACAAGGGCGGATACGAGGAATGCTCACGAGGCAATCGAGAAGGGCCTAAAAGCGATTCTGTTAGACGGCGGCCTGACACAGAAACGGGTTCGTTCTCGCAGTCACGAGCTACACCGACTGTTGGAGGATGTTCAACAACACAACCCAGCGGCATTCAATGAACTAGAGCGTTGTTTCGACAGCACTATCCAATATCTGGAAAGCGTCACAACCATCAAACACAATACGAACATCTTGGAGTATTTTCGGAAACATGGCAAATCCGAAGTATTTGTGGCCACTAGGTACGCAAGTATCGAGGGTGCTAACAACACGGACGGAGGAATGATCGGCCATGTCTATATGGAGATTATACGTGCACTATTGTCGCTCTTATTTGGATGGCGCCCGAAGGACATAAACCACCGCATCGAGGAAGAAGCAAGGAAGGCGATACTGGCCGAGAGCAAACGGGATCCGGCTTGGGACGCAGCGGAGTGGTTGAATCGGGGACCCGTTCGCCCGCGACTAGAAGTCAGGGAGAACCTAAAGGACAATAGAGTGCTACGTGCGGCGCTGCGGAGGTGTGCAAGAGGATCGAAGGATAGCGGGATTCAGTATTGGGCTGCGACACTCAGGCACAAGCACGTCTTTGCAAGAAGAAAGGCGCGAGCTGAGCACCGGGTCCGGTGAGAGTCGATGTGCTCCTCTTTCGGAAGAATAGTTTTTTCGGCCGATGGTTGGCGCGGCGGGTCGCTGAGAATTTTCCGGTTCGGTCAGTCCCTTCTTGTCGAGCCCTGCGCGACGCCATACGGGTCAATGTCGGCAAGAGGCCGCCGTTGCGACGTGACCGACCAGGCGTGGGGGCTAGAGTGGGTGGTTGGACGAATGGACAGGGAAATAGATGGCCGACGTGGTCGCGAGTCGTAGTGTAGGATGGCTGGTGGTGGATAACGACGGAGACGCGAAGACTCCTGTGGAGTTCCACGACTCGTGGGACAGGATCGCAGCCGCCGACAAGGAGTACAGAGAATTCCTAGACGAGATAGACATGGCGGTACATTCGCAATGGCAGCGCATGATCCGGCAGTCGCCGGACGAGCCCGATACGACTGAAGTGCGCCTCCTGACCCCGAAGGAACTAGTAGAGCTGTCGGGCCGACCTCGCGTTCTTGCCGGGCAGGTGGCGGAGAATCTGAGAAGCGCTCTAGACTACGTTGTTTTTCACTTGTCCGAGCGGAACCACAAGAGACTGACCCGCAGGACCCCGGCGTTCATAATAGCCGACGATCCGATGTCCTTCAAACGGGACAGCCGTAGGAGCTTGGAGTATCTGAAGGAAGACGAGAAGCGTATCATCGAGGGGCTACAGCCGTACCACGGATTTGAGTTCCTGCAAGTTGTACGCGAAGCATCGAACAAGTCCAAGCATCGCGGCCTGTTGAGGCTTCGGAACTCCGTCAGCAGCAAGGTTGTCGTAGACAGCACAGCCAATGCGAGCAAGTACGAAGGCTGGTGGCAGTTCCCGCAATCAGATGGAGTGACGGTGTACGTAGTGCGCACCCACCACCAGGTTGCATTGCTGGAAAAGTACAATGCAATGATGGCCTTGAAACAAATTGTCGACGGTGTGAGGACGGTGGTCTGGGCGTTTGAGCGGTATCTCTACGCCGGCGAGTTTCCGGTAATCAAGATTCGGTGAAGGACCGCTCGCACGGCGCCGCCAGAACTTGGTCAACGTCTCCTGCGGGGATTCAGTTACTCAGTATTGTGGAAGCGGTGCGGAAGGTCAAGACGTGGATGTTGGTGGCAACCGTAAACCTTCCATTTGGTTGGAGGGCGCCCCTTGAAGTGGGCATTCGGCTGGAAAGATTGACAGGCGATTAGAGTGCGCCCCTTGAAGTGGACACTTTCGGCTGGGAGGATTGACAGGCGATGGGGTATTCGGAGGAAGACCTATGGCCCGAACGCCGCAGCTACAGCATTGGGTTCAAACGCTAGGTAGTTCAGGAGTTACTCGACGGCGAAGCCCTTCGGCGTTTGGCGCGACGCCACGATGTTTCGCGGAACCGCATTCGGGTCTGGGTGGCGAAGTACGGGGCAGGCGCCTTCAGTGACGAGTTCCAGGCGGCGGACCCTCGGCAGCGGTACGAAGTGAAGACCTGCGGCTGGAACGGCTGGTCGGCCGCGAGGCGTTGGAGATCGAGTTTCTAGAAAGGGCTCAGAAAGACGCACGGTCGTCGAGAAGCGCACCTACGTCGATCGTTGCCGGCCTCCGGGTATGTCCGTCACCCGAGGATGCGTCCTGATGGGCCTCCCGCGTTCGACCTTCTAGGACGCACCGAGCGTGGCGGTCGATGACAGCGAGATCGTCCGTGGCATGCCGACCATCTGGGACGAGTTCGAGACGTGACGGGTACCGGCGCGTCGGCGCCGCGCTGCGCCAGGACGGAATGGTCGTCAACAGCAAGAAGGTGCGACGGTTGATGCGCGAACACCATCAGCAACCCGAACGGCGCAGGCGGTTTGTCGCCGCCACCGACAGCGACCTCGAGCTGCCGGTGTTCCCCAATCTCGCCAGCAATATCGTGGCCTACACCTACGTCGCCGTAGCGTCCGGATTCTGCTCCGCCGTGCTGATCCTGGACGCCTGGTCACGCCGTGTGGTCGGCTATGCGGTCGCTGGCTCCATCGACGCGCGACGGGCGGTGGCGGCACTCGAGGCCGCCAGCGCGTCGCGCCGACCGCCGTGCGGATGCATCTGCCACACGGACCGCGGATCGCAGTATGAACCGTACCGGGTTTTCCAGAGACTGAATTACGTGACTCCGGCCACCATGGC
>VXME01000051.1 GCA_009861545.1 Acidobacteriota bacterium
CGTATAACCCCTTATGAATGAGTGAGATAGCATTCTACGCAAAAGAGCCGCACCCGTTCTCCAAGCATGGTGAGTTGCTTCTTTCGTGGGCGGCTGTCCGGTGTCCGAACCTGGAGTGCAACGACTTCACCATCGACGTGCATGTGCGGTCAGCCAAAGCCCCCCCCAAGACCTATGGATCCTCTGGGTACAAGGTTGTCGCGGACCCAGCGAAGAAGCCGCTCGTCAGCCGGCGACTGAGGCCCGAAGGATCTTCAGTTCCACAGCCCGGCTACATTCCCAAGCAGATCCGCGACGACTACTATGAGGCATGTCTCATTCGGGATCTCAGTCCCAAGGCGGCGGCCACGCTGGCGCGTCGGTGTCTGCAGGGGATTATCCGGGACTTCTGGGGCGTCACCAAGAACACCTTGGCGGCGGAGATCACCGCGCTGAAGGGGCAGATCGACGAGCCCCTTTGGGACGCCATAGACGGCCTCCGCAAGGTGGGCAACATCGGTGCGCACATGGGCCATGACGTCGACAAGATCATCGAGATCGAGCCAGAGGAAGTCGCCAAGCTCATAGGTCTGATCGAGATTCTATTCAAGGAGTGCTACGTCGCGCGCCACGAGCGCGAGAACAGCCTGCGTGCAATCGCCGCGCTGGGGTCAGAGAAGGCGAAGGAGCAGAAGAAGTGATGTCGTCGATCTACCGATGGCTGCGCGATCCGTCATCCATGCGCGGCCAGATTCCACGAGAGGCAGGTACCCCGTGAACGACAAAGGGCTCGCCGAGGATCTGTTCTGGATTTGGTGCGGTGTCACATTCCTGTTACGACAGCAAGGTGCTTTGCCAGAGAACAGTGATGATGCCAAGTTCCTCACTGTTCTGAACGAGAGGATGCGCGACGTAGGGGTTCGGCTCTCCAGAGCGGGCGTGTTGTCGAGGAAAGCGGAAGTTCCAGAGGCGGCTCAGCGTGCTCTGCTGGATCTGATGACTGCTCGCCAGGACGGTCCGCGGTGACTACGCCCGCGTCTTGGCCGATCCGAACAGGTACCCCAGTACAAGGCTGATCAGGCTGAATGCGCCCGTGGCGAACTCTCGTTCGACAGCTTCCGGCGTCTCGGTGGTGTACCAGATGAAAACCAGCAAGAGCACCATCGCGACGGCCACGATGCCGGCGATATTGGTGGTGGCGTAGCGGGTTCCGAAGATGTGGCCGAGCCAGCCCAGATCCTGTTGCTGTACCGGGGGCTCCTTGTGACCACTCTGCGCTTCGATGGCGCGGATGGCCTGGGTGGCGACGTCCACCAGATGATCTAGGTGATCGCTAGTCATGGCTCCCGGAGCGCCTCCCCTGCGCGATCTTGAGGAGCGCCCTGTTGACGTTGTCGAAGACCTCGACTGCTGTCTTGAACTGAGGGGCTTCCGTGCGGCGCATGGTGGAGAGCATCTCCTCCAAGGTGCCGCTGACGTCGACTCCGAGGTTGGTCCAGTTGTTGGCCAACAGCACGAGAATCATCTCCATCGCGTCCTGCCGCTCACGCAACACGCGCAGTTCCTCTGCCGGTTCCAGATCTGGCGACATCGACTGCTGCGGTTCCTGTTGCGTGTGCACCGGATCTTCTGTCTGCATCGTCTGCATGGTGCCTTCCCCCTGCCCTGCATCCTACTACGCCCGTTTGATCCCCGCGTCCTTCCGCTTCTTCCGCTCCCGGCGGTACGGCCCCCGCGGCCCCGGCGGCTTGTCCCGAGCCTCGACCAGGCCCGTCAGCCAGTCCATGTCCCGCAGCTCGTCCGTCAGCCCCGCGGCCTGCGCCGGCGCGAGCCGCGTCGTGGTGTGCTGCCGGCACCAGTTGTGGTACACGACGTACAGCGCCACCTGGTACGCGTGGTTCGCGACCTTCTTCGAGAACCCGTTGGTCAGGCGCGTGAACCGCCTGTTGCCCATCCGGAAGTTCAGATTGCTGCGCTCCACGTACGACGTGCTGATGTAGCCGTCGATGGGGTCGCCCATGATCGGCACCTTCCGGACCGACGTGCAGACGCCGGGGCTGTAGCGCCGCTCGCGTTCCGGCTCTCCCTCCGCCGGCCCGTACGCCTTGATCACCTGGGCGAAGTCGACGTCGCCCCCGAACGCGCTCTCCACCGCATCCAGGTACGCGAGGAACCCGTCCGTCGACAACTGCACGCGCCCCGGCACGCGGAACGCCAGGTCGTGCATCAGCCTGTACGCCGAGCCCGAGTCGCGCGGGCCGAACACCCACGAGATGAGCATCTTCGAGTCGGCGTCGAGCCCTGTCCAGGTCCACACGTCGCCCGCGTCCGGCGGGGCCTTCCTTGCGTACGGGACGGTCTTCTGCTTGCAGTAGACGAACGACCACATCTCGTCCACCTGCACTCGCTTGGTGAGCCGCAGGTTGCGCACTGCCGCGTCGTGGAAGTCCATGCACGCCTTGCCGGCGTCGATCAGCAGCCGCGTGATCGTGTCGAGGTGGACCTTCTCGGCGCGCATGATCGACTTCATGCTGCAGCCCTCGACCAGCAGCGTCAGGATCTTCTCCCGCTTCGCCCGCGGCAACCTGTTCACTGTCGCCCTCCTTTGCCCTATTCCCAACCTTCAATTATACACCCAGGTGTACTAGGTGTAAAGGTTCGGAATACGTGCAAAAGCGTCCGGGAAGGCGGCGAAAAGGCCCGCTCCGCGGCGGGCCTTCAGGGATCAGTCTACCGTGAAGTGGGGCTTGCCGCTGCCGGCGCGGAGCACCTCGCCGTACGTCTCGGCGGCCTCCCTCGCCCGGTGGGCCTGCTTCACGGTCTGGCGCGGCGGGCGCTTCTCCTGGATCTCTCCGGTGGCGATCTTCATGACATGCACGGCGCACGCCGTGTCGCCCTGTGGCCTCTTCTCTCCGTTCGGTCCGGTGGGCATCTCTTGTGCGCCTCCCGCCCGGTATTCTACCAAAATCCAATTCGACGGGGCACGCTCCGCGCCTACGGTGTGGGCATAAGTCGATCGGTGAGCAGCCCCGTCAGGGCTTGATCCCTGCTGTCTGCGACGACGAACCGAAATGACGCGCTGTCGTCGTTGCCAGTCGCGGTCACGGTCCCGGTGGACGCAAAGGCCACGCCGGAGTTCGAGACGGAGATGGTGAAGGCGGGAGCTTCCCCGAACTTGAGCGGGTACCAGAGGGGTCCACCGGAGGTGGTGTAGTTGATCTCGGCTACCCCGCCCTGCGGCAGTGACCACTCGCGTGCCAGCCGCTCGTAGAGCGACTCGTCCGCGCTTGTCGGCAGGGGAATGAGACGATCCCCGATCTTCACCATCCAGTGCCCGCCGGCTCGATCCATATGGATGCCGCCCTGCGGCCAGATCGGGTGAGGCCCGACACCCCGGAGGATAGGGGTAGGAATGATCTCCTTACTCGGTTCCCAGATCTGTCCTCGGATCTGCCGGATGGCAGCACCCTTCGCGTACCAGTAGCCACAACGACCGAGCAGAGAGAACACAGACAGGTACGCAGCCTTCAGCCACGGCATCCGCGCCGCTTTGGGCGTCGGCACGCAACTCCGTATGGTGATCTCGCCTGCCTTCATCGCCTTCATGAACTCGTCCGGCGGTATGCGCGTTTTCTCCGGCATAGCCGCGACGATATCGCCGTTGGGTTGCACGGTCATGCGCACCGATTGCTTCGGTAGCCCAGGGATCGTCAGCGTGACTTTTTCGCCGCCGCGCCGCTCGGCATGGACGACGTCCGCAACTCTCTGCTCCACGCGCCCGGTGCGGCTGTTGCAGTCCGCGCAGGTGAGGCACATCGCGATGGGCCGAGTGGTCCCCAGTGACTTCGCTGGCACGTGCTCCAGGCTGGCCACGCCTCGTTCGACGTCCTGCCGCGTGAAGACGGTCAGGCAGATGGGGCATCTGTCGTTCCCGCGTTCGAACAGGCGGATTCTCTGCTCCTTCAGTGTGTTTCTCATCGTCTCCGCTCCGCGTGTGGGCGATATCCGCCCATGTTCTGCCGACCCTGCGCTGCTGGGTACGGCGCGACGCGCCGTGCTAGAATCGTTGCTGCGGGACTCGGCCCGCACCTTCCGACCCGCCGAGCCATCCCGGCCGGCAGCGACCCTGCGACCCGGCGATCGTGCGCGAACCGGACTCAAAAGGGGAGTGTATCGAAGACTGATTGAAGCGTGGGAACGGCGACGGGGGCTGCAACCCCCGCCTGGTACGGCCGCACGATGAGCGGTAGTGGCGCAAAAAACCAACGCCAGTATCGCCCATCGACCGGGCAGCCGTCAACCCGCACAGCGAAATCCAGCGGCCAATCAGGAGGGATCTGCCCGATGGTAGACCGCAAGCTCCTTGTGCGGACCGCGATCTTCGCGGTGGCGTACGTGATCCTGTTCGTGCTGTAACGTCGGGATCGGTGGTAGACTCGCCGCGCCAAACAGTCCGCGAGCGGTCCACCGTCGGGCCGCCCGCTCAATACAAGACCCGACTGTACAGCCGGGGAATCAGCGGGAGCCGCAACTGCGTTCGCGGACTGTTTGGCGACTGGCCCGGCGACCAATTCAGGTCGGGGCCGAGGGAGTCGCCAATGCGCCCGCAGCTCGCCACGGCCGTCGCCGTTGCCGCTCTTCTCGTTGCAGCCGCCGCCCTGACGGCGGTGTTCGTCATGGAGCCTGCACCCAGCGGCGATGTGAGCGCTGCACGAAAGGAATCGCCTGATCCCGTCATTGCGTCTGCCGATGATGCCGATGATGCACTCGCCCGCATGGTGCGCTGGTCGGAGTGGATGGGGCAAAGCGAGGCAAGAGATCTCGTAGATTACTGTGCCGGGAGCGCAGGACATGCCGGAACCTGTGTGAGGCAGCACATCTGGTCAATGGACAACATCGCCCGCCTGGGTACGGAGATCACCCAGACAGGCGGGCAGGCCGTCATGCGTGCTGGTCATGAGTGCTACCCCGAGGTGCCGGCCTTCGACACGATCTTCCCAATGGAGCAGTGTCTCACCGCGGTGTTGTCAGGCGAGCCCTCACGGGTGGTTCGGGGCGACAGCTCCCCGACGTCTCCGCGGTCTGCGCGCCCGTATCTCTCCCGGATCCGGGGCGGGATCGGCTCCCCGCTGGTCGATGTCCTCTCTCAGATGCCGGACGATATGACCCCATCCATCGATCTCCGCGGCGAGGATCGCGTCTTCACGTACACCTTCGGCGACGGCAGCGAGATGATCCTGGTGTTCCGTCCCTCGGGCAACCAGACCGGGCTGGAACTCTACATGGTGGACGTGCGGGACTGACATCAAGACGCGAGCTGCTGGATGTCGAACCCGAGTTCGACCAGCAGCTCGCGCGCCTCGTCGCGCTCCGCGGCGCTGGCGTTCTTCTCCTTGATGGTCTCGACGATCTTCTCCCCCGAGAGCCACTGCCACGGCATGATCGGTTTGCCGTAGCCGCCGACCTTGATACCGCCCTCGTACCGCATGTCGTCGTAGTCGACGGCGATCCCCCATGACGTCACGGGGATGGGGTTGGGGTTGGTCCTCGACGCAGCCACGCGGCCGAGGATGTTGTCAAAGTCCTCCAGCGTCTTCACTGCGGCCTTGTGCCGGTCGGTGGCGGCCTTCAGCCGCTGGAGCGCATCGGCTATCTGCGTGCTCTTGTCGGTCATGGAGGTTGGCGCTCCGCGCCAGAGTTGGGTAGGATACGCGACGCGGGCCGGGGAAACACCCGGGTAGGAGCGCTGATGCCGTTGGCAGCCCGGCTGTGTCCGGTGGCTGCCTCCGAGTCGTCCCATGGCCGAACCGGCCCCGACCCGCTTTTCTTTCCAAAGTATATATCATCACGACTCTTCGGCTACAGGACGCCCTTGGACGCTGTATCCTCCGGCCAGGGGATCTTCCTGTAGTCATCTCCATACTTGGATCGCGTCGCGCGGACGCCCGCCGCCGCCGACTGTCTGCGGGTCTCCGTTGTGTCTTCATGGCCCGTGCCGTCATCAGGTGCCGCCACTTGACCCCCCGCCAGTGCTGCGTCCACAGCCTCCAGGATGGTCGGCGCGGATCTGATCAGCCTCTGTAGGACGGCATCCGCCTGCGCGTGCGTATAGGCGCCTTCGCTCGCGCCACGATGCACGTGTAGGAGCAGTGCAACCAGATGAGAGCGTTCCAGCCGATGTCTGCGGTAGTACTGAATGTCCCAACCCATACAATCGGCAAGGGCGAACATTTCCTGTTCGTATTTCATTTCCATTTCAGGTTCCTTTCACAAAGGAGTGTATCACCCGTCCATCGGCGCGGAATCCGGCCGCCCATCGGTCCGCGGATCGCGCAGCCATCGGCCAGCGTCTATACTGATCACTACACGGCACGACGCGCCATGGCTTGGCGTGGCATGGCTGGGCCTGACGGGTCTTGGCCAGGCGGAGTATCCATGCCAGGGTAGGCGGACAACGCGGGATCGCAGGTCGACGGAGATCGGAGATCGGGACACACCTGCCACGGGATTGGCAGCCGATTCGGATCCCGCAAGCCAGAAACCAGGAGGACAGCAAGCCGATTTCGACGGACCCGGGGAAGCGCGCAGGGATCTGGCGCTCTCCCGGTCATGAGCCAAACGGCGTGCCAACCTCAGCGCGGTTGCACGGCGGTGCGACCGCCGAGGTGGAACGGGGTGGTAAGTGAGCGAACGTAATTCAGATCATGTCGGTTCCTCTTCCTTCAAAGTCTCAGCCTGTCGAAGACCCGCCGATCAGTAGAGCCCGGCAGCGGCGCACCCCGGAACCAGCAGGTGCTCCGTCGCGGCCGGCGCGACGTCCAGCTTCAGTCCGTCGTAGGCGAGCGAGACGCCGGCCGGTAGCGCGGCGCAGGTGGCCGCGTGCGGCAGGTCGTGCGTCATGTGGGTGAACAGCGTGCGGCGGGCGCCGATGCGGCGGGCGGCGCCGACCGCCTGCTCGACGGTGAAGTGCGTCCGGTGCGCCTTGTGGCGCAGCGCGTCGAGGACGAGCGTGTCGAGGCCTTCGAGGAGCGGCCACGAGGCGTCGGGAATGGCGTTGCAGTCGGTCAGGTAGGCGAAGGCGCCGATGCGGAACCCGAGCACCGGCAGCGTCCCGTGCAGGAGCGGAACCGGGATGATGGTGGCGCCGCCCAGCGAGAACGGGCCCGCCAGCTCGCGCAGGGTGAGTTGCGGCAGTCCGCCGCCCCTCGGGGTGGCGGGGTCGAAGACGTAGTCGAACATCCGCCGCACCCGGGCCAGCGCCCGCGCCGCCCCGTAGCAGGGAATCGCGCCCCCCTGGCGGAAGTTGTAGATGCGCACGTCGTCGAGGCCGAGCACGTGGTCGGCGTGGGCGTGCGTCAGGAGGATCGCGTCGACCCGCGTGAGGTGAAACCGCAGCGCCTGCGCGCGCAGGTCCGGCGAGGCGTCGACCAGCACCGAGGTCCCGTCGTCGAGGCCGAGCGCCAGGGACGGCCGCCAGCGCTTGTCGCGGGGATCGTCCGACCGACAGGTGGCGCAGTCGCAACCGATGACGGGCACCCCGGCCGACGTTCCGGTGCCGAGAAAGGTGATGTGCACGGTCGTCGGGAGCGGCTACGGCCGGCCGCCCCCGGCCGCGCGGACCGCCTGCGTTTGCTCCCGATGCGCGTCGACCAGCCGCCGCCGCAGCTCGGCGAGCACCTGGCCGAGGAACGCCGCCTCGCCGGCGGTCAGGTTCCCGGCCGTCTTGCGCTCCAGCAGCGCGAGCATCTCGACAGCCTGTCCCGCACCCTCCAGGTTGGCCTTACCCGGACGCCCCGTCGCCGGGTCGGCCAGGTCGCCGAAGTGCACGGCGGCAGTCGTCGCCAGCGACACGACGAACGCGTTGAAAGTAACCTCGGACACGGACTGCTAGCATACGCCACCATGTCAATCGAACCGGAGGCGCACCGCGGGACGGCGGGAGACGGCTTCCAGCGGCTCGTGGATCTGATGCGGCGGCTGCGCGCCGAGGACGGCTGCGCCTGGGATCGGCAGCAGACGCTGGAGTCGCTACGCCCGTTCGTGATCGAGGAGACCTACGAGGTGGTCGACGCCATCGACCGCGGCGACCGCGACGCCCTGCGCGACGAGTTGGGCGACTTCCTTCTCGAGGCGGTGTTCCTGGCGCAGATCAGCGCCGAGCGCGGCGACTTCGACATCGCCGACTCGCTGCGCGCCATCTGCGAGAAGCTGGTGCGGCGCCATCCCCACGTCTTCGGCGAGCAGGCCGGCGACGAGCATGCCCCGGACGCCGACCAGGTCAAGCGCCTGTGGGAAGAGATCAAGGCCGACGAGCAGCGGACCGCCGGACGGCCGGCGAGCGCCCTCGGCTCGATCCCCGAGAGTCTGCCGGCGCTGCTGCGCGCCTACCGCCTCGGCAAGCGCGCCGCCACGGTGGGCTTCGACTGGACGGATGCGGCCGGCGTCGAAGCGAAGGTCGCCGAAGAGCTGCGAGAGCTCGCGCAGGCGCGGACCGGGGGATCCGCGGCCGACGTCGAGGAGGAGCTCGGGGATCTCCTGTTCGCCGTCGCCAACCTCGCGCGGCATCTGGACGTGGACCCGGAAACGGCGCTGCGGGCCGCCAACCGGAAGTTCTCCGCCCGCTTCGCGGCGCTGGAGGCACGCCTCCAGGAACGCGGCGTCGCGCTTCGCGACGCGACGCTCGAGGAAATGGAAGCGGAATGGGCGCGGGTGAAGGCCGGCGACTGACGCTGCGGAGCCGGACGCCCGGCGCAGGCTCCGTCGCCTGCCGACTCGCCCGCGGATCGCATCGATCACCAGGCGAAGCGGCGTCCGTCATGAGTCGACACGGCGAGGCCGCGGCCGTCGGTGCAGATCGCGATGGCGCCCTCGTTCCCGGTCGCGAGCACGACCGCGCCGGCCGCCGCGTAGCGGGCGACCACTTCCCGGTGCGGGTGCCGGAAAGCATGGTCGCGGCCCGCGCTCACGACCGCCAGGACCGGACTCAGCGCCTTCACGAAGGTCGCGGAGCTGGACGAGCGACTGCCGTGGTGCGGCGCCTTCACCACGCGCCGTCCCGCCGGGTCGAGGGCTGCCGCGACGGCCGCTTCCACCCCCGCCTCGATGTCGCCGGGCAGGACGATGGATACTTCGCCATAACGCAGGTCCAACACGAGGGAGTCGTCGTTGCGCACGCGCGGGCGCTCCCAGTCGGGCGCGGGCGGATGCAACGCCCGGACGCGGACGCCGCCGATACGCTCCACATGGCCGGCGTGGACGTTGCGCCATGCGGCCCCCGCTGTCCGCGCCCCGCTCCGCAGCGCCGCCAGCGGCTCCGACGACGGCACGGGAATCCCCTCCCACACCTCCCGCGGCCGGAGATCGCGCAGCACGGCGGCTGCCCCGCCGACATGATCCGGGTGGCCGTGGGTGATCGCGAGATAGTCGAGGCGGCGTACCCCGAGGGCCCAGACAGCGGGCACGACCACCCTGCCGCCGACGTCCGCCCGGCCGCGCGCCTGCCCCGCCGCGTCCACCAGCAGCGAGCGGCCGTCCGGGAAGCGCACCAGCGTGGCGTCCGCCTGATCGACGTCGAGGAAGTCGACCCGCAGCCGCTTCGCGCCGGCGGTCGCCGGGGAGAGCGGTTCACAGGCGTCCGCCGCGCCCCGGTCGGCCAGACCCGGGATCGGGGCGGCCAGCATCGCCGCCGCGCTCGCCAGGACCAGCGCCGCGCCGACCCACCGCGCCGCGCCGACCCGGTTGCCGAAGCCACCGGCGTCCGGAGCCGTGCGTGCCGGTGACGCGCCGTCCGGCCGCCTCCGCCGTCCGTGATCGGCGGCGAGCGCGATGACCCACCCGGCGTAGTACACGGCCACGGCGGCCGGCCCCGGGGCGGGGAGCCGCCACGATAGCCAGGGCGCCCAGGTCAGGACACGCGTCGACTCGACGATGCCGGCCGCCGCGGCATGCGCCACCCAGCCGGCGGCCGCCGCCGCCGCGGAACTGACGGGGGCCAGGCCGACCGCCGCCATGCCCGCGAGCTGGGTGACCGACATCAGGGGGATCGCGGCGAAGTTCAGTCCGAGGCCCGCCACGGTGACCCGCGAGAAGTGCAGCGCGCCGATCGGGAAGAGCGCCAGCTCCGCGCAGACCGTCGCCACGAGCAGGCCGGCGGCGGGCACCAGCAGAAACCGGACGGCAGGCGCGCGAGGTGCGCGGTCCGCGGGTCGACCGGGATTCGGCGGCGCTTCACCCCGATCGACCCACCGCATGAGCCGCGGCACCCCGACCAGGAGTCCGGCCGTGGCCCCGAACGTGAGCTGGAAGCCGGGGTCGACCAGCGAGCGCGGGTCCGCCGCCACCAGGCAGCCGGCCGCCAGCGCCAGCGTGTTCAGAGGCTCCGTTCGGTGGTCCGCCGCGCGCGCCGCGAGAAAGACCGCCGCCGCGAACACCGCCCGCGTCACCGACGCCTCGGGCGCGACGACCTGGGCGTAGACCAGGAGGCAGAGAATGGCCAGCAGCGAGGCGTGCCGCCCGCCCGCCCCGGCAAGGCGCAGCAACAGAAGCAGGGCCGCGGTCAGCACCGCGATGTTGCCGCCGGAGATGGCTATGACGTGGTAGACGCCGCCCTGCTGCAGCCGCTCGGTGGTGTCGCGATCCAGCCCGGCGCGGTCGCCGATCAGCACGGCGGTGACGACGGCGGCCGATCGCGCATCGTGAGTTCCCACCGCCGCGTCGACGGACCGCCGGATGAACGCCCGCACCCGGCCGCTCCATTCGTGTCGCAGGCCCCCGGTCTCGATCACCTCGACCTGCAGCGCGCTGGTCACGGATCCGAGCAGGTCGATCCCGCGCACCTGCAACCGCTGCGCCTGGTCCGGCGTGCCGCGGTTGGCGTAACGTGCCGGCCGGCGCAACCGCACCGGAAGCCGCACGATCCGTCCCTGCCGCCACTCGCCTATGCGCCCGCCGACGAACGCGCCGCCGACGCTCGCCCGGACCACGCCGCGCAGCGGCCGCAGATCCCTCCCCTGCCCTATCCGGACGACCTCGATGGTGAGGCTTGCGCCGTAGTCGGTGGGCGCGGCATCCCGCTGCAGCCGTCCGAGAATCCACGCCGTGGCGTCGGGCGCGTCGGCCGCGATCTCCGCCTCGAACCACTCGAGGATCGGCGCCGGCAGCTCCGCACGGGATCGCTGGCCGGCCGCCAGCCCGGTCAGTGCGTAGCCGAGCAGGCACAGGACGGCCGCGAAGCGTCGAGCCCCGAAGACGACGCCCAGGGCTGCGGCGGCCGCCGCCAGGACGGCGACTCCCAGGGTCATCGCCAGGCTCGGGATCGGGAGCGCCCACCCGACGCCGGCCCCGGCGATGAGGGCGAGCGCGGGCGGCAGCGCGGGTCGGGCCACACACCCTACCGATGCAAACTCTCGGCCGATCCTGCAAGGTGACTGCGGTCCGTCCCGGCGCAAGTCTGCGAGCGGCAGCCGCCGGGAGGCATCAGCGCGGTGGGCGGGCCGGCGGCGCAGCGCCGATCAGCCGCGGGCGGCGACGCCGGCGTGGTATTCCTGCAGCGGCCGGACGGAGGGCTTCTCGGACCGCAGGGCGCGGATGGCGCTGACGGCGGCGGCGGCGCCCGTCAGGGTGGTGACGCAGGGTATCCCGTACAGCATCGCGACGCGCCGCATGGTCAGGTCGTCGAAGTACGACTCGCGGCCGAGCGGGGTGTTGATGATCAGGTGCACCTGCCGGTCGACCAGCCGGTCGCCGACGTGCGGGCGTCCCTCGTTGATCTTGTAGACCACCTCGACGTCGAGGCCGTGGGCGCGCAGGTAGGCGGCCGTGCCCTTCGACGCAACCAGCTCGAAGCCGAGCCCGGCGAGATCGCGGGCTATCGGCACGACGTTCCGCTTGTCGTCGTCGTTGACGCTGATGAAGGCTCGTCCCCGGTCCGGCAGCCGCTGGCCGGCCGAGAGCTGGGCCTTGGCGAACGCGATCCCGAAGTTCTCGCCGCCCCCCATCACCTCCCCGGTCGACTTCATCTCCGGCCCCAGAAGGGTGTCGACGCCGGGAAAGCGGACGAACGGGAAGACCGGTCCCTTGACGAAGACGCCGGAGACATCGAGGTCGGCCGTCAACCCCAGTTCCGCCAGCGTCCTGCCCACCATCAATCGCGCGGCGACCTTCGCCAGCGGTACGCCGGTCGCCTTCGAGAGGTAGGGCACGGTGCGCGAGGCGCGCGGATTGACCTCGATGAGGTAGACCGTCTCGCCCTTGATGGCGAACTGGATGTTGAGCAGGCCCGCCACCTTGAGGGCGCGGGCGACCCGCCGCGTGTAGTCGCGGATGACCGAGAGGTGCCGCTCCGGCACCAGGTACGGCGGCACCACGCAGAAGCTGTCGCCGGAGTGGATGCCCGCCTCCTCGATGTGCTCCATGATGCCGCCGATGACGACCGCGCCCGTATGGTCGGCGACCGCGTCGACGTCGATCTCGAAGGCGTCCTCCAGGAACTTGTCGACCAGGATGGGGTGCTGCGGCGACGCGTCCACCGCCTCGGTCATGTATCGGTCGAGGGCGCCCGGGTCGTAGACGATGGCCATGGCCCGGCCGCCGAGGACGTACGAGGGCCGCACGAGCACCGGGTAGCCGATGTCGTCCGCGATGGCGCGCGCCTGCTCGCGCGAGGTTGCCAGACCGTGCGGCGCCTGCGGGATTCCCAGCTCGCCCAGCAACTGCGCGAACCGCTCGCGGTCTTCCGCCAGGTCTATCGAGTCCGGCGACGTGCCGATGATGGCAACGCCGGCCGACTGCAGGCCGAGCGCGAGCTTCAGCGGCGTCTGGCCGCCGAACTGGACGATGCAGGAAACCTCGCCGCCCGCAGACTGCTCGCGCCGGATGACCGCCTGGACGTCCTCCTGGGTCAACGGCTCGAAGTACAGCCGGTCGACCGTGTCGTAGTCGGTCGACACGGTCTCCGGGTTGCAGTTGACCATGACCGTCTCGTAGCCCTCCTCGCGGAGCGCGAACGCGGCATGGCAACAGCAGTAGTCGAACTCGATGCCCTGCCCGATGCGGTTCGGACCGCTGCCGAGGATGACCACCTTCGGGCGGTCGTTCGGCTCGGCCTCGCACTCGCGCTCGTAGGTCCCGTAGAGGTAGGGCGTGAAGGACTCGAACTCGGCCGCGCAGGTGTCGATGCGTTTGTAGACGGGACGCAGGTCCTCGCCGGCCCGCCGGGCGGCAACCGCGGTTGCATCGACGCCGAGGACGGCGCCGAGCTGCTCGTCCCCGAAGCCGGCGCGCTTGAGCTCCAGCAGCAGATCCTTCGACAGCCCCTCCGGCCCCGCTTCCGCCGCGCGCCGGCGCAGCTCGACGATCTCGGCGAACTGCGTCAGGAACCAGCGGTCGATGCGGCTCGCCGCGTACAGCTCCTCGACGGACCAGCCGGCGACCAGCGCCTCGAAGACGGCCCACATGCGCCGGTCCGTCGGCGAGACGATCCGCCGCCGCAGCTCGCCCGGCTCCGCGCCGGCGCGACCCTGCGCGCCGAAGAGCAGGCCGCTGCGGCCGATCTCCAGTGAACGCATGCCCTTGAGGAACGCTTCCTTGAACGTGCGCCCGATGGCCATCGCCTCGCCGACCGACTTCATCTGGGTGGTCAGCGTCCGCTCCGCCCGCGGGAACTTCTCGAACGTCCAACGCGGCACCTTCACGACCACGTAGTCGATGGTCGGCTCGAACGAGGCGGGCGTCAGCCGCGTGATGTCGTTGGGAATCTCGTCGAGGCGGTAGCCCAGGGCCAGCTTGGCGGCGATCTTCGCAATCGGGAAGCCGGTGGCCTTCGACGCCAGGGCCGACGAGCGCGAGACCCGCGGGTTCATCTCGATCGCGACCATCCGGCCGGTGTCCGGATCGACCGCGAACTGGATGTTCGAACCGCCGGTCTCGACCCCCACCCGGTTGATGATGCGGCGCGCGGCGTCGCGCATCCGCTGGTACTCCTTGTCGGTGAGGGTCATGGCGGGGGCGACGGTGATGCTGTCGCCGGTGTGCACCCCCATCGGATCGATGTTCTCGATCGGGCAGATGACGACGAAGTTGTCCGCCCCGTCCCGCATCACCTCGAGCTCGAACTCCTTCCAGCCGATGACCGACTCCTCGATCAGCACCTCGTGGACCGGGCTCAGCTCGATGCCGCGGCGCGACAGCTCGCGGAACTCCTCCATGTTGTAGGCGATGCCGCCGCCGACGCCGCCCAGCGTGAACGACGGCCGGATCACGACCGGGAAGCCGAACCGGTCGACCAGCTTCAATGCGTCCTCGAAGGACCGCGCGTAGGCGCTGTCCGGCACCTCGATGCCGATCGACTCCATCGCGCCGCGGAACGCGAGGCGATCCTCGGCGACGCGGATCGCGTCGAGGGAGGCGCCGATCAGCTTGACGCCGAGCTCCTCGAGCACGCCCTGCTCGCCGAGCTCCATCGCCAGGTTCAACGCCGTCTGCCCGCCGACGGTCGGCAGCAGGGCGTCGGGCTTCTCCTTCTCGATGACCGAGCGGGCGTACTCCCGCGTGAGCGGCTCGACGTAGGTCCGGTCGGCGACGTCCGGGTCGGTCATGATCGTCGCCGGGTTGCTGTTCATCAGGACGACTTCGAGCCCCTCGCTGCGCAGCGCCTTGCAGGCCTGGGTGCCGGAGTAGTCGAACTCGCACGCCTGCCCGATGACGATCGGACCCGATCCGATGACGAGCACGCGCTGGATGTCGGTACGGCGGGGCATGGCGGACGTTGGGAGACGGTGGTCTTACGGGTTCAGGCGCGCGCGGACCGCCCCACTCGCTGCTCCATCGCATCCATGAAGCCGCGGAAGAGATAGTCGGCGTCGTGCGGTCCGGGCGATGCCTCGGGATGATACTGCACGCAGGAAACCGGGAGCCGCGTGTGGCGCAGTCCTTCTATGGTGCCGTCGTAGAGGTTCAGGTGCGTGACCTCCACGTCGTCCGGCACCGACTCGGGATCCACGGCGAAACCGTGGTTCTGGGAGGTGATCTCGATCTTTCCCGTGGCCACGTTGCGGACCGGATGATTGGCGCCGCGATGACCGAACTTGAGCTTGTAGGTCTGCGCACCGAGCGCTCGGCCGAGCACCTGGTGACCCAGGCAGATGCCGAACGCCGGCACGTCGCTGTCGATCACCGCGCGCGCGTTGCGGACCGCGTAGTCCAGCGGGGCGGGATCGCCCGGGCCGTTGCTGAAGAAGATGCCGTCCGGCTGCATCGCCAGCAGATCGGAGGCCGGCGCCGTGGCCGGGAAGACCCTGACCTCGCAGCCGTGCGCGGCCAGACGGCGCAGGATGTTGCGCTTCATGCCCAGATCGTAGGCGGCGACGCGCAACGGACGCACCGCGCGCCGCTCCGGCTCCATCTCGAACCCGGCGGCGGGCTTGTCGTCCTCGGGGCGCCAGTCGAACGGCGCCGCGCAAGTGACCGAGCGGACCAGGTCGCTGCCCTCCATGCGGGGGGCCGATTGCGCCTGCGCGACGAGCGCGGCCGGGTCGATCGCCCCCGTGCCGATTACGCCGCGCATGACGCCGGCCGTGCGCAGCAGTCTCGTCAGCGCGCGGGTGTCGATGCCGGAGATGCCGACGACGCCGTGCGACGCGAGATAGTCGTGCAGCGTCCCGGTGGCCCGCCAGTTGCTGGCGATCGGCGAATCGTCGCGCATGACGAATCCGGCCACGCGAGGTGCGCCGGACTCCCCGTCCTCCGCCTCGGCAACGCCGTAGTTTCCGATCTGCGGACAGGTCATCGTGACGATCTGCCCGGCATACGACGGATCCGTCAGGATCTCCTGATAACCCGTCATGCTCGTGTTGAAGACCACCTCGCCGGCGTTGACGCCTGTAGCGCCCACCGCGCGACCGGCGTACCAGGTACCGTCCTCGAGGGCGAGCACCGCCTTCATCGCCGACCCTCCGGCTCGAGCCGTGCCGCGACGCGGATCCGTTCCGTGCCGGAAACGTCGACCTCGGTCGCCCACGGCCGGTAGCCCGGCATCTCGATCCGCACCCGCCGGGCGCCGAAATCCACGTCCGGCACCTCCACCGGAGTCACGCCCACCACGACGTCGTCGACGCTGACCGCGGCTCCCACAGGACGGGAGTCGACGTACAGCGATCCGGCGGCCGCCGCGGGCGGATCGGCACTCGGGCCCGCGCCCGCCGGCGGCGGCAACGCCGTCTCCGGCGCGGCGACGGCAACATCGGGCGACCCCGCCGCCGCGGGCGGCTCGACGGCGCCGGCTGCCGCTGCGGTCTCCGGCACCGGCGGGCTCTGCTCCCACGGGTCGGGAACGACCGGCCGGGGCGGCGGTGCGCCATCCGCCATGGGCGGGTCGCCGACCGGCACCACCGGCTCCTCGACGAGCGCCTGCGGGGAGCCAGGGGCCTGCGCCGCGCCGACGGGAACGGACACCGACGCGCCGCCGGCGCCCGCCACGGTCTGCTCGCTCCACTCCACACCCGCCCCTGCGCTCTCGCTGGGCGGGTCCGCTACGCCGACGCGCTCGTCACCCGAGGTGCCGAGTCCCGTGCTGACCAGGTACGCCACCACCACACCGACCGCCATGGCGGCAACCACGGGCGCCACCGTACGTATCGAGGTAGGGGACGGGGGGGGCGGCACGTCGTCGTCGCCGTACGCGGGCCCGGGGG
>VXME01000052.1 GCA_009861545.1 Acidobacteriota bacterium
CGTACCGCTATGGGGGCATCCCTGGGCTCCACTATAGCTATGCAATTTCGGCCCGGGGGGTGGGGTACGTGGTCGTCGCCGTACGCGGGCCCGGGGGTGGACGGCGGAGCGGCCCGCGGCTCGTCCAGCGGATCCCACTGCACTTCATCCCGCACCGCGACGACGGGCCCCGAGCGCCGCGGCGGCTCGGAACGATACGGCGGGCGGCGCTTGGAGCGCGGCGGGTGCGCCGGCTGGCGTGACCGGGCGCCGCGCGACCCGCCGTCGTCGTCGCTGGCGGCGGTCCCTGCGCCGGCATCCTGCTCATCCGGGCCGCCCAGCGCGTCGGGCAGGGCGATCTGAACCGGCGGGGTCGGCGCACGCCCGGTCGCGCCGCCCTCGCTGCCCGCCGCGTCCGGCTCGTGCGGCGAACCGAACGACGGCTCGTAGTCGCCGTGTCCATCCTCGCCGTGCTGCGCGGCCGGCCGATCCTCCGCCGATTCCTGCACGGAGCCCGCGGCGAAGGCAGCGGTGCCGGCGTGCGCCGCCGCCGGACGGCTCGCGTAGGATTCGTCTCCGATCGCCCGCGCCAGTGCCGCCACGAACCCGGCGGCCGAAGCCGACCGGATGCCCGGGTCCTCCGCCAACGCGTTGCGGAACGCCTGCTGGAGGCCCGCAGGGTCGGCGACGTCCGGCTGCAAATCGACCAGGTCGGCGATCGCCTCGTCGCCGGCCGCCGACGGCCGCGTGCCGGTGAGCAGCTCGTAGGCCAGCACCGCCACGGCGAAGCGATCCGCCGGCGGTCCCCAGCGGCGACCCGCCATCACCTCCGGGGCCGTGTACGGCCTCCGCACGGGAAACCCCAGTTGTACGTGCTCGAGGGCGCTCGCGATGCCGAAGCCGGTCGCGCACACGCCTTCGGAGGTCACCAGCACGTCTCGCAGATGCAGGGCTCCATGCACGAGACCGAGCGCGTGCGCCGCATCCACCGCGTCGGCAAGCGCAGAGATCCATGCCAGCCCCTCGGCGGGGCGCCCCTCGCGCCGCAGGACGACGTCGAGCGACTCCGCCTCGACGTACTCGTAGGCCATGAACGGCGTGCCCGACTCGAGTCCCGCGGCGAGCGGCGCGACGATCGCGGGGTGCGACGCCTCCACGTTGACGATGTGCGCCAGGGCGTTGGCGAAGACCTCGACCTGCTCCGGGGTCAGATCGAGATGAAAGGACTTGATGGCGACGGCCCTGTCGCCGTCGGACTCACGGGCCAGATAGACGGGGCCGAGAACCCCGGTACCGACCTGATGCATGACCCGATAGGGCCCGAATGCACCAGGAACAGGAAATTCCCCGGCGTCCTCGCGTGTCAGTGGTCGAAATCCCCCGGCTGGTTTCCGGATGGTACCATGGGGGAGGTTTCCCATTCAATGGATGGCGCGCAACAGAGCCCGGGAATTCGTCTGGACGACCGGCGGCTGCCGTGGACCGGGCGTCTGATTCGCGACTATTGCCACGCCTTCGAGCGGCTCGCGCCCTACTTCGCCGGCTCCCCGTCGCATGCGGCGAGCTGGATCGACGCGCTGGAGAGCCGGCGGCGGCGGCGGCCGGACGGGGCGATCGCCGACCTCGTCCTGCGGCAGCTCGAGAACCGCGGGGCACCCGCCGCGGCGCGAACGGCCGCCGCGCGCCTGCGCGATGCGGACACGGTGGCCGTGGTCACCGGGCAGCAGGCCGGCCTGTTCGGGGGACCGCTCTTCACGCTGCACAAGGCGATCACCGCGGTGCGCCTGGCGCGCCGGCTCGCCGACGAGCACGGCACCGCCGCGGTCCCCGTCTTCTGGATCGACGCCGAGGACCACGACCTCGAGGAGATACGCGGCTGCCACGTCCTCGACGGAGAACTGCAGCGGGTCTCCGTCTCGCTCGACATCGACGCGCCGCCCGACACGAGCGCGGCCGCCGTCGTCCTGGACGACTCGATACGGGGCGTGCTCGACAGTCTGCGCGCCGCCCTGCCGCCGACCGAGTTCACCGCCGAGGTGCTGGATGCGCTGGCCGCGTCCTACGCACCCGGAATGCGCCTGGTGGACGGGTTCGCGCGCTGGCTCGACCGGCTCCTGGGCGATCACGGACTCGTGGTCTTCGATGCCTCCGATCCCGCCGCCAAGCCGTTCGTGCGATCCCTGTTCAAGCGCGAGATCGGGAACCCGGGCCGCACCGCGCAACTCGCGGCGGACGCCGGGGCCGAGTTGACAGCCCTGGGCTACCACGCCCAGGTCTCTCCCGCCGCCGGGGCGGTCGCGTTGTTTCGGCTCGACGGCGCCCGTCAGGCGATTCGCGCGATCGACGGCACGTTCTCTTCCGGCGGACGGACGCTCCCGGCGCAGGCCCTGCTGGAAGACATCGACACCGAGCCGGCGCGGTTCAGCCCCAACGTGCTGCTGCGGCCTGTAGTGCAGGACACGCTCCTGCCGACCGTGGCCTACGTGGCGGGTCCCAGCGAGCTTGCCTACCTCGGCCAACTGCGAGGCATCTATGCGGCGTTCGACGTCCCGATGCCCATCATCTACCCGCGGGCGAGCGCCACCCTCGTCGACGCGGCGACCGTGAGGTTCCTGAACCGCTACGAAGTCGACTTCGCGCAGCTCCAGCCGCGCGACGACGCGGCGCTGAACCGGCTGCTGGCGCAGCAGATTCCGGAGGCAATCGAACAGGCGATCGCAGCGGCCGAGCAGTCCGCGGCCGGGCATCTCGACACTATTCGGAACGTCGTCCCGACGCTCGATCCGACTCTCGCCGGAGCAGCCTCGTCGACGGCCGGCCGCATCGCCAGGGAGCTCGGAAACCTGCGCGGCAAGGTCGTGTCGGCCGCGAAGCGGAAGGATTCGACCCTGCGCCGGCAGTTCGAGCGAGCGCGGGCGCAGAGCTTTCCCGGCGGCATACCCCAGGAACGGAGCGTCGCCGGCGTCCATTTCCTGAACCGGCACGGCTTCATGCTCGTCGACCGGCTGCTGGGCCACCTCCCGCTCGACCCCGGCCATCACTGGCTGCTCACGGTGTAACGGTCCGCGGCGAGGGCCGGCGCGCGGTATACTGGGCCGCACCGAGATGAACGAAGAGGTCTTCAAGGCCGTCAACGACGTGTTCGCCCGCGGCGAGTCCGCGGCGCTCGCCACCATCATCCGCACGCAGGGCTCCACTCCGCAGCGCGTCGGCGCCAAGATGCTGGTGTTCGCCGACGGACGCACGATCGGCACCATCGGCGGCGGGTGCTACGAGAACGACGCGTTCTGGAAGGCGCGCCGCGCGCTGGAGACCCGCCGGCCGCTCGTCGCGCGGTACGAACTCGCCGACGACATCGCGGAAGAGTCGGGACTCATCTGTGGAGGACAGATGGAGGTCTACATCGAGCCGCTCGAGGCCTCGCCGCACCTGTACCTGGTAGGCGCCGGCCACGTGGCGCTGGAGCTCGGGCGCCTGGCGGCGCCGGCCGGATTCCGGGTCCACGTCATCGACGACCGCGAGAAGTTCTCCAATGCGGAACGGTTCCCGGATGCCGTCGAGGTCGCCGTCGACGACATCCCGACGTGGCTCGAGAACACGGACTTTCCTCCTACCGCCTACGCCGTCATCCTGACCCGCGGCCACCGGCACGATCTGGATGCACTCCGCGCCCTCGCGCCGCGTCCGCTCCGCTACCTCGGCCTGATCGGCAGCAAGGCCAAGGTCGCGCGACTGCACGACGCGCTACGCGAAGCCGGCGTGACGATAGCCAGTCCGGAGCGGCTGCACGCCCCGGTCGGCCTGGACATCGGCGCGGTGACGCCCCAGGAAATCGCCGTCAGCATTCTCGCCGAGCTGATCGCCGTCAAGTACGGCAAGCTGGAAGCCGGCAGCGTCGAAGCGGCGGCCGAGGCGGCCGTGAAGCCGTTGCGGTGGTCTCCCCCCGTCGCCGGGACCGCCGCTGAACGCCCTGAGGGAGAGGCCGTATCGAACGGCGCGGCGGCACCGGCTGCTATAATCGGAGGTCGTTAACCAAGCGCGGCCGGCATGGCTGGTCGCGTTGCCGGGCCGCGGCGCGCACCATGACATCTCGGGCCACGATCCAGGACCACGACCTCGGTCGGCTCACGCAGCGAGCCAGCGGCATCCTGGGCACGCTGATCACCCAGTACATCGAAACGGGCGAGCCGGTGTCCTCTCTCTGGCTCGCCCAGCACGGCGATGTCGGGCTGTCGTCCGCCTCGGTGCGCAACGTGATGGCCGAGCTGGAGCAGGCGGGCTACATCTGGCAACCGCATACGTCCGCCGGCCGCGTGCCGACGGATCGCGGCTACCGCTACTTCGTCGACCGGCTCCTCAGCCGCCGGCGCGACGCCGATCCCCCGCCGGACGTCGAGGCGCGGCTGCGGCAGGCCGGCACGCTGAGCGACGTCCTGTCGAACGTATCGCACGAGCTGTCGGTCGCCTCCCATCATCTGGCGTTCGCCTGCCTGCCCCGGGTGGCGGCGGGCACCTTCAGGCGCATCCAGTTCGTGTCGCTGGGCAGCACGAAGATCCTGGTGGTGGTCACGACCGGCGACGACGAGACCGTGCACAAGGCGGTGGACCTCGGCGAGGAGACGGACCGCGGCGCGCTGGAGGAGGGCGCCCGGTACCTGTCCGAGACGTTCGCCGGCCTGCCGCTGCTGGACGTGCGGAGGGCGGTGGTCGAGCAACTGCGGCAGGAACGCATGCTCTACGACCAGCTTCGCTCGCGCGCCCTGCGCCTGGCGAGTCTGACGCTCGAGGAGATGGTCCCGCCGAACCACCTCTTCGTCGAGGGCGCCTGGTTTCTCGCCGAGGAGGTTTCCGACGGCGAGGACCGCGTGCCGCTCGGCATCCTCCGCACGCTGCTCGCGGTGATCGAGCGCAAGGACCTGCTGGTTCGGGTCCTCGACGAATACCTCGACGGCCCGGGGCTGACGGTCGTGATCGGCACGGAGAACTCGTCGCCGGAGATGCAGGCCTTCAGCCTCGTGGCCTCCACCTACTTCGACGGCGCCCGCACCGGGCGCATCGGCATCATCGGCCCGCGGCGCATGCGCTATTCCCGAGCGATCTCGGCGGTGGATCAGGTTTCGCGCGCCGTCAGCCGGGTGCTCGTCGACCAGACGGCCTCATCCGAACATGACAGACGACGTGAACCCGGCACAGCCTGAAGACGACGCGAATCCGGCGCAGACCGACGAGAACGCGGAGCCGGCGCAGACCGACGAGGAACAGCCTGCCGAAGACGCGGGCCCGGCGCAGGCCGACGAGGAGCCGGCCGCAGACCCGGTCCCGCCGGCGGCCGGACCCGTTCCCGACCCGGCGGCGGAGCGCGACGAGTACCGCGACCTGCTGCTCCGCAAGCAGGCCGAGTTCGACAACTTCAAGAAGCGCGTCGAGCGCGACCGGGCAAAGGCCAACCGGCAGGCGGAGAGGGTACTCATCGTGGCGCTGCTGCCCCTGCTGGACGACTTCGAGCGGGCGCTCGGGGCCTCGACCGACGCGGGCGGGATCGAGGCGTACCGCGCCGGGATCGAGCTCATTCACCGGCAGTTGCTGGAGACTCTCCGCAAGCGCGGCGTGACCTCGATCGACACGGACGGCGCCCGGTTCGATCCGAACCTGCACGAGGCGGTGGCGTACCAGGCCAGCGAGGGCCGCGAGGACGGGGACGTCATCGACGAGCTGCGCCGGGGATATCTGTTCCACGAGGAGCTGCTGCGGGCAGCCATGGTCAGGGTGGCCAAGGCGTGAGCAAGCGCGACTACTACGAGGTCCTCGGCGTATCGCGAGACATCGGCGAGCAGGAGCTGAAGAGCGCCTACCGCAAGCTCGCGCTGAAGTACCATCCGGACCGCAATCCGAACGACCGGACCGCGGAGGAACGCTTCAAGGAGGCCGCCGAGGCGTACGCCGTCCTCGCCGATTCGGAAAAGCGGGCCCGCTACGACAAGTTCGGCCACGCGGGAGTCGGCGGCGGAGGCACGCCCGGCTTCGATCCGTCGACGTTCGCCGACTTCAACGACATCTTCGGCAACCTCGGCGACATGTTCGGATTCGGCGACATCTTCGGCGCGGGCCGGCGCCGCCGAGGGCCGCGGCGGGGCGCCGACCTGCGCTACGACCTGCCGATCTCGCTCGAAGACACCGAGTCGGGCACCGAGGCGACCCTGCAGGTTCCCCGCGAGGAGCCGTGCGACGAGTGCGCCGGCTCGGGAGCCGCCCCCGGGTCCCGGCCGGAGACATGCCTGCAGTGCCAGGGCCGCGGACAGGTGCGCTACCAGCAGGGGTTCCTCACCGTCGCACGACCCTGCGGCGCATGCCGCGGGGCCGGTACGATCATCCGCAATCCATGCGACGCCTGCCGCGGAAACGGGCGCGTGTCGCGCGAGCGGAAGCTCAAGGTGAAGGTGCCGGCCGGCATCGACACCGGACAGCAGCTTCGGCTGCAGGGCGAGGGGGAGCACGGGCCGCACGGCGGCGAGCCGGGCGACCTCTACGTCGTCATCCACGTGCAGGAGCACCCGGTGTTTCGCCGCGAGGGCAGCGACTTGCTGTGCTCCATTCCGGTGAGCTATCCCACGCTGGTGCTCGGCGGCACGATCACCGTCCCGACGCTGAACGGCGACGAGACCCTGCACGTCCCCAAGGGCACGCAGGGAGACGCCCGGCTGCGGCTGCGCGGCAGGGGCCTGCCGCACGTCTCGGGGCGGGGACGCGGGGACCTCTACATCGACGTGAAGGTGGCCGTGCCCACCTCCGTCTCGGGCGAGCAGAAAGCGCTGATCGAGGATCTCGACCGGATGATGCCGCAGCGATCGTTCGATCCGAACGAGCATGGGGACAACCGACCGTTCTTCAGCCGGGTGAAGGATATATTTGGCTAGGAGTCTGCGCCGCAGAACGCAACGCAGTGAGTTCTGCGGCGCAGACTCCTGGAGCGGGGGGGATGGGCCGAAACGCCGAGCCAGCGAGGCGTTTCGGGGCGCTAGGAGTCTGCGCCGCGGTACGCCGCGTCCGGCGCTCGACGTCCATCTGCCGGTCGCCGCCGAATCGCTGCTGGCCCGCCTCGACGCCCTGCTCGACGACCACGACCCGTTCGCCATCCACGACGACGACGCCGGGAACGACGCGGCCGCGCCCGGCCACCGGCATCCCCCGGTGAGCCTGGAGCGCCGCGTCTATTTCTTCTCGACGGGATCGCGCGACGCCGCGCGCTGGGCCATCGACGGCGCCCTGGGGGCGGACGGCGCCCGGGCAACCCCGATCGACATCGCCGACGACGGCTGGGCGGCGCGCTCGCACGCGGGACTGCGCGCCGTACGGGTCGGCGATCTCATCGTCGCCCCTCCCTGGGACGCGCCGGCGCCGGTCGCCGGCTCCCCCACCGTGGTGATCATCGAGCCCTCGATGGGCTTCGGGACCGGTCACCATGCCTCCACCCGGCTCTGCCTGCGGGCGCTGCAGCGCTTTCGCGACCGCCTCCGCACGGGCCGGCGCATGCTCGACCTCGGCGCCGGGTCCGGCGTGCTGGCGATCGCCGCGGCGCTGCTCGGCGCCCGGTCGGCGACAGCCGTCGACCGCGATCCCGACGCGCTGGCGAACGCGCGGGACAACGTCCGCCGCAACGGCGTCGACGATCGCGTCAGGTTGGTCGAGGGCGATCTCGAAAGCCTCCGCCTGGAGGCCGGCGACGTCGTCACCGCCAATCTCACCGGCGCGTTCTTCCTGCGGCATGCGGCGGCGCTCCTGCGACTCGTCGAGGCCGGGGGCCTGCTGCTCGCGGGCGGCATCACGGTCGGCGAGGAGCCTGCGGTACGCGCCGCATTGGAGCCGCGGGCAGGAGTCCGCGAACGGGCGGTCGAGGAGGAATGGGTCGGCCTCGTCCTCGAACGACCGGCGCACGGCGTCTGTCCGCCGCCGGAGACCTGATGTCCGTTCACCGCTTCTTCGCGCCGCGGGTCGAGGCGCCCGGAAGCGAGCTCTACCTGTCCCCCGAGGAGGGTCGCCACCTCAGCCGGGTGCTGCGCCTGCGCAGCGGGGCGCGCGTCCAGGTCTTCGACGGACGCGGCCACGAGCATGAAGCCACGTTGACGGACGACGACCCGCGGCGCCCCGTGCTGCGCCTGGGCGCGCCGGTCGCCACCGTCGCCGAGCCCCGGGTGCGCGTGACCCTCGGGGTGACCCTGCTGAAGGGCCGCAAGCTCGACACGGTAATCCGGGACGCCACGGCGCTCGGGGTGGCGGAAATCGTCCCCCTGCTGACGCACCGTGGGCAGGCCGGCGGCTTCGGGCGCGACGGCGCGTCTCCCGGCGATCGTTGGCGCGGCATCGCCATCGCCGCGGCCAAGCAGTGCGGGCGCGCCGTCGTGCCTGCCATTCAACCCCCGGCGAGACTCCATCGGTTCCTGGAGGACGCGCGGGCGGAGGCGATGCGCCTGCTGCTGGCGGAGCCGTCGGCCGCGGATCCGGGCCCTGCATCCGCCGGGCTCGACGCGCTCCGCAACGCGCCGCGGCCGGCCGGCGCGGTGCTCGCCATCGGCCCGGAGGGCGGCTGGACGGACGACGAGACCCGCGCCGCGGAAGCGGCCGGCTTTCGTCCGCTCACCCTCGGCCACCGCACGCTGCGGGCCGAGACCGCGCCGGTCGCGGCCCTGTCGATCCTGCGTTTCGTCTGGGACGATCTCTGAAGCCGACGCCGCTTTCCGAATCCCGAAGCGCGGCGTTACCCCACGCTATACTTGCGGCACCGGCATGCTGTTCCGAGGGCAGACGCTAGGCAAGTACAGAATCACGGCCCCCCTCGGCAGCGGAGGCTTCGGCGCGGTCTACCTGGCCCGGGACACCTGGATCGACAAGGACGTCGCGATCAAGGTACCCCACCGGCAGAACATGAACTTCGGCGAGCTCCTGCGGGAGCCGCGCCTTCTCGCGGCCCTCGACCATCCCAACATCATCTCGATCACGACGGCCGAGAAGCAGGACAACGTCTTCTTCATCGTGATGGAGTATGTCGCCGGCCAGACCCTCGAGGAGGTCATCGCCGGGAGCGGCGGACTCGACGCGGCGCACACCGTCTACTACGCCAGCCAGATCGGGCGCGCCATCGAGCACGCCCACGCGCAGGGGGTGATACACCGCGACCTGCGGCCGGCCAACATGCTCGTCTCCGAATCGGGCGTGCTGAAGGTCGCCGACTTCGGCACCTCGCGCTTTCTGGAGATCGCCGCGCACGGAACGACCGTGATCGGCAGCCCGCCCTACATGGCCCCGGAGCAGTTCGAGGGCAAGGCGGTGTTCGCGTCGGACATCTACTCGCTCGGGATCACCATGTACCAGATGCTGACCGCCGTTCTGCCGTACGAGTCCCCCGCACCGCGCGACCTCGACAAGCTGATGAGCGGCGCGCTGGTGCGGCCGCCGCGCCTTTGCAACCCCGAGGTGCCGAAGGCGCTCAACGACATCGTGATGAAGGCGCTCGCGCCGGAGCTGTCCATGCGCTACCAGCGGGCGACCGAACTGCTGCGCGATCTGGAGCACGGGTCCGCGCCGGCCGCCCGGCCGGGGGGGGGGCCGCCCGCGCCCCCCCCCCCGCGGGGATTAAAAAAAAGCGCCGGCCCCCCGCATAGGGGGGGTTGGAGAGGGGGGGGCGGGGGTCGTTAAA
>VXME01000053.1:0-36283 GCA_009861545.1 Acidobacteriota bacterium
CCCCCCCACCCCCCCCCCCCCCCCCCCCGCCCCCCCCCCCCCCCCCCCCCCCCCCGGCCGGGAGGCGGCGGGCGGGAGACGTGGCGCGGGAAGCGAATCCCCGACGCCGAGAGCGAAAAAGACGGACAATGGACACCGAACGCGAAACGGGGATCTGATGGTGAACGCACTGCAGTCGCCGAGGCGCCCGGCGCAACCGGCCGGCGCGGACCTGGAAGCCGGCGGCGAGAATCGCGCTGTACTCACGGCGCTCTATCGCGGGCTGCTCGGGATCCGGGTCGCGCTGGCGGCGGCGCTTCTGGGCGGAACCGTCACCGCCGCCCCGGCGGCGGAGCTGCAGCCCCAGACGGTCGCGGCCTGGAACCGCTACGTCGAGGCGACGGAACGGCGCATCGCGGCGGAGCTGGAGAACGGGCGCCCCGACCGGTTCTTCGTGCGGGACTTCGGCGACGGCGCGGCCGAGGCGCGCCGGGAGGTCGTCGCCGGACGGATCCGCATCGACAAGTTGGAGACGCGCGATGCGGAGGGAGAGCCGATCCGGGTGCCGAAGGGGGCCATCCACCACTGGCTCGGCAGCGCCCTCATCCCGGACGTCACGCTGGAGGAAGTTCTTCACGCCCTCATCTACGCGGTCGAGCCGCAGGAGCTGCAGGACGACGTGATGGAGTCGCGCGTGCTCGCGCGCCCCGGCGAGGATCGGCTGGAGCTGTTCCTCAAGCTGCGCCGCAAGCAGGTCGTCACGGTGCACTTCAACAGCGAGCACGCCGCGGCATACACCCGCCACCGGCCGGGCCTGGCGTCGAGCCGCTCCGTCGCGACCCGCATCGCCGAGCTGGACGGCGCCGGTACGCCCCGCGAACGCGAGAAGCCGGTCGGCCGGGACCGCGGCTTCCTCTGGCGGCTGAACACCTACTGGCGGTACCAGCAGGTCGACGGGGGCGTCATCATCGAGTTGGAGTCGATAAGCCTGAGCCGGGGCATCCCGCGCCTCCTCCGCTGGATGGTGTCGCCGCTGATCAACCGGGCGGCGCGGGACGTCCTGACGCAGACGCTGGCGTCAATGGCCGAGGTTCTCAGCGCCCGCGCGCCGGCCGCGTTCGGCAAGCCGGCCGCACGCGCCCTGCACCCCTGATTCCATGCCCGATCGTCGCTGGCGTCCGCGGCGTCCTCTGCGTCCGCTGCCGCGGCCGGACCCGGCCGAGCGGCGGGCGATCGACGGCTGGGTGCGCGTCGTGCCCGGCGTCCTCGCGGCGCACCTGCTCCTGCTGGCGACGCTGTGGGCCCGGCCGGGGCACCTGGCCCTGTGGTTGTGGTACGGGGCGCCGATCGCCCTGGCGCTGACGACCGCCGTCCTGCTCGTCGCCTCGCGGCGGTCCGCGCATCGCTGGAAGCACGGCGCCAACGTCTGGCAATTGCTGGCCTACGTGGGCCTGTTCGCGGTGATCTTCACGCTGCCGGTCTACGATCCGTACCCCTCCTCGTACGACGAACGGCCGAGCCGCGTAGCGTTCCGCCTGCCCCTCGACGAGCCGCTGACCGTCGCCTGGGGCGGGCCGACCTCCGAGGTCAACTACCACGTGTTTCTCCCCGACCAGCGCTGGGCGTACGATCTGGTCGTCACGCGCGAGGGACGCACGTTCCGCACGGACGGGGTCGCCCTCGACGACTACCACGCCTACGGGTTGCCGGTGTACGCGCCGGCCGCCGGTGTCGTCTTCGCGGCGCACGACGGCGACCCGGAGGTGGAGATCGGGGCAACGCGCTGGGGCATGGCCGGTCTCGGCAATCACGTCGGCATCGAGGTGGCGCCGCGCGAGTACCTGTTCATCGGCCACCTACAGCCGGGAACCGTCGCCGTCTCCCGCGGCGAGCGCGTCATCGCCGGCCAGTTGCTGGGGCGCGTGGGCAACTCGGGCAACAGCAGTGAGCCGCACGTGCACCTGCACCTGCAGGATTCCATGCGTCCCTACTTCGGAGAGGGCATCCCGTTCCACTTCCACGGCTACCGTCACGAGGGCCGCGTCGTCACCCGCGGCATGCCGCAGGGCGGCCGGCGCGGCGGCCTGTACCGCGGCGACCGCATCGCGCACGTGCCGGCGGAGCAGGCGGCCGGCGGGAGCGAATGACCGCCTGCGCCCCACGATCCGGGCTTTGCATTCTGCACGGTCAGGGAGTAGTCTGGCCGTAGACTGCGGTTGCGGACCCGCTCACTCACCCCCATCGAGCACCCACGAGATCTGATGAGATTGGCCGTCCCGCCTCGGATGATCTTCGCTGCGATGGGTTCGGCGGGGCTCGGCGCGGCCGCACGGGGCGACACGGAAGGAGTCACCGGATGGGTCAGAGGTTGTACGTTGGGAACATTCCGTTTGCCGCGGGAGAGGACGATCTTCGCGATCTGTTCTCGCGGTTCGGAACCATCGAGTCGGTATATATCGTGACGGATCGGGCGACGGGACGCCCGCGCGGCTTTGCCTTCGTCGAGATGGTGAACGACGAGGACGCACAGAAGGCGATCAGCGAGTTGGACCAGACCGAGTTCCAGGGACGCCGACTCGCCGTCAACGAGGCCCGGCCGCGCGCGCCGCGGCCGGACGGACCGCCCGACGACGGCTTCCGCGGCCGGCGCCGCGAACCCCGCTGGTAGGACGTCGGGACGCCGCCCCGCGCGGCGTCCCGTTCCACCATCGGCCCGACGCGAATTCCCCCGGGGAAACGGACTTTTCGCAAGACTTGCAGCAGGTTCCCATGCCATCGGTTCAGCCCCGCACGGAGGTGCACGACGTCGTCGTCATCGGGTCGGGCGCGGGCGGGGCGACCGCCGCGCACGTGCTCACCGGCCTCGGTATCCGCGTCACGCTGCTCGAAGCGGGGCCGATGCTGGATCCGCTCACCGAGTTCAAGCAGCGCCGCTGGCCGTACGACTACGACCACCGGGGCGCGGAGGAGGGAGGCCGGCGCTACTTCGGCGGCGGCAAGCCGTTCGGGTTCTTCGCGACGACCAGCGGCGGCTGGGAGCTCGACGGCGAGCCGTACACCGTGGCCGACGGCACCAACGACTTCTGGTGGTTCCGATCGCGTATCGTCGGCGGACGGACCAACCACTACGGCCGCATCTCGCTGCGGTTCTCCGACTACGACTTCAACCCCCGCGATCGCGACGGCCTCGGCTGGAACTGGCCGATCACCTACGAGGACCTCGCGCCCTGGTACGACCGGGCGGAGGCGTTCATCGGCGTCGTCGGCAGCCGCGAGGGGATCCGGAGCGCGCCCGACGGCGTCTTCCACGATCCCCCGCCGCCCAAGGCGCACGAGCTGCTCATTCAGCGCGCCAGCGGAAGGATGGGCATCCCCTGCATTCCCAACCGGCGGGCGGTCATCACCCACGCCATCAACGGCCGGCCCGCCTGCCACTACTGCGGGCAGTGCGGCCGCGGCTGCCTGACCGGGTCGAACTACTCGGCGAGCCAGACGCAGATCTTCCCGGCGCTCGAGACCGGGCGGCTCGAGGTGATCGACCTGGCCATGGCGCGGGCGATCACCACCGGGGCGGACGGCCGGGTCGACGGGGTCGTCTACGTCGACAAGCGGACGGGACAGGAACGGCGGGTGCGCTGCCGCACGCTGGTCCTGGCCGCGAGCGCCTGCGAGTCGGCGCGCCTGCTGCTGAACTCGAAGACCGCCGGGCATCCCGACGGCGTCGGCAACTCGTCCGGCGTGGTGGGCCGCTACCTGATGGACACGGTGGGGTACGACATCGGGGGGACGGTGCCCGCGCTCGAAGGGCTGCCGCGCTACAACAGCGACGGGGCCGGCGGCGCACATCTGTACATGCCGTGGTGGGGCTGGGAGCGCCAGCAGGCGCTCGGCTTTCCACGCGGCTACCACATCGAGATCGGCGGCGGCTACGGCATGCCCGGCATCGGCGCCTTCGGCGGCGCGGCGCGGCGCGGCGGCTACGGCGCCGCGATCAAGGAGCAGGTGCGGCGCGACTACGGCACGCGGGTCTCTTTTGCCGGCCGCGGCGAGATGATCCCGAACGAGGCGAGCTTCTGCGAGATCGACCCCGACGTGGTCGACCGCTACGGCATCCCGGTCCTGCGCTTCCACTTCCAGTGGAGCGACCACGAGCGGCGGCAGGCGCGGCACATGCGCGAGACGTTCACCGAGCTCATCACCCTGATGGGCGGCGAGCCGCAGCCGCCGGGCGCCCGCGACGCCGCCGGGATCTCCATCGGCGGCAGCATCATCCACGAGGTCGGCACGGCCCGCATGGGAAACGACCCGCGGACGTCGGCGCTGAACGGGTTCTGCCAGTCGCACGATGCGCCGAACCTGTTCGTGTGCGACGCGGCGAGCTTCGTCAGCAACCCCGACAAGAACCCGACGCTGACCATCAACGCGCTCGCCTGGCGCGCGTCCGAGTACCTCGCCGAGGCGTTGCGCAGCGGCGACCTCTGAAACCGGGGGCGGAGAAGCCATGGGGACCGGGGCAAACGGAGCCGGCATCGTGACGACGACCGGCGGGACGGGGATCACGCGGCGCGAGGTGCTGCGGCAGTTGGCGCTGGCGGTCACCGCCGCGGGCGCGGGGATGTTCAACGTCGAGGCGGCGCGGGTGGTCCACGCCCTGGCCGGCGAGGCCCGGGCCCAGGCGGGCGGCTACTCGCCGGCGGCGCTGAGCGCGCACCAGTTCCGAACCGTCACCCGGCTCGCCGAGCTGATCGTGCCGGCCGACGCGGGCGGGGGGAGCGCCGTCGAGGCGGGCGCGCCCGAGTTCATCGACCTGCTCTGCAGCCAGAATCCGGACCTGATGGGCATCTACGCCGACGGGCTGGAATGGCTCGACACGGCCACCCGGCACGCCCAGGGCCGGACGTTCGTCGACGCCAGCGCCGCGCAGCAGACGGCAATGCTCGACGCACTGGTCGCCGCCGAGCGCGGCGAGCCGTCGTCTGCGGATCTGCGGGACGGCCTGGGCTTCTTCAACTGGGTCCGCGGGATGACGGTGGACGCCTACTACACCAGCCCGATCGGCATCGCCGACGTCGGCTTCGCGGGCAACCGCGTGCTCGCCGCGTACGAGACCCCGCGCGAGGCGACCGAGTTCGTCGCCCGCCGCGCGGACGAGCTGGGCCTCTGAACACCTGCCGCACAGGAGTTTCGCATCAGCGAGACTCCCAACGCGACCCGCCAGGGTTGGGCCTCTGATAGACTGAAAAGCCCCTGAGCGCCGCGCGCGCTCACCTCTTTCAGCAACCCGGAGGAGACGTATGGCGAACCGAGGTCGTCCCACCCAGACGAAGCGGCAACGCGAGCGTGCCCGACAGGAGCGTGCGCGCATGAAGACCGAGCGGCGCGCCGAGGCGAAGGTCCGGCGGCAGGAAGCCCCGGCCCGCCCCACCGACTTCGATCCCGACATCGCCGGGATGGTCCCCGGACCGCAGGCGATGCCCGATTGGCAGCGCGAGTTCTTCGAAGAGGAGCAGCGCGCCAAGGAAGCGGCCGAAAAGGCCGCGCGGGAAGGCAAGTAGGCCGCGCACCGCGGTCCGCGCACTGCCCGAAGCCGGCGCGCCTTTCCCCGCGGCACAACACAGCCGGCGACGACGATTGCCGCCCGGGGACAGCCCCGCTGCCCCCGGACGGCGTGACCCATCCGGCCGGTCCTGCGCCTAGGCGGCGTGCTCGACGCCGGCGCCGGAGTCGCCCGCGCCGATGGCGATGCGCCGCGGCCTGGCCGCCTCGGCCAGCGGCAGGCTCAGCACCAGCATCCCGTTGTCGTAGCTCGCCACGACCTTCTCCGCGTCGACGTTCGCCGGCAGCGTGAACGTCCGCTCGAAGCGGCCGTAGTGAAACTCCGACGTGTGCCCCGGGCGCTTCGTCTCGGTGCGCGTGCGCTCGCCGGAGATCGTCAGGCGGTTGCCGTGCAGGTCGATGTGCACGTCCTTCGGCGCGATTCCCGGCAGCGCCACCCGGATCTTCCAGCCGTCGTCGCCCGAGTCGACCTCCGTGGCCGGGATCCAGGCCGTCGCCGGCGCTCCCGCGCGCTCGTCGCCGACGTAGCGCCCGAACACCCGATCCATCTCCCGGTGCAGGCCGGTCAGCTCCTCGAACGGGTTCCAACGCGTCATGCTCAACATCGCGATCCTCCTCCTTCTGACGCCCTTCTTGCGCGTCCTTGCGCGCCGAATCCCGTGCCCGGCGCCGCGTTGTCCGTGTCATCCATGCATCCACTCTACAAGATGACTTTTTATGAGTCAAGTAATCTTAGTGTGTATCACTCACTCACGACAGATGAGACGGAAGCGAGCCCGGAGAAGTTCCCGGACCGGACAGTTTTCGCCTTGTGCGAGGCGGGATGTTCAGTGAAGGGGCCGCGGATCGGGGCTATGAGCCTGCGCCGCAGAAGGCAGCGAAGTGGCGAGGCGCAGGCTCCTGGGACGGTAGGGGCTGGGGCCGAACGCGGGGCCCTGGCGCCGGGTCTGGCGGCGCTAGCCGTCCCAACCGAGCAGCGGGTCTATCGAGCCGGTGGAGATCGGGTGATAGCCCGGGCGGGCCCGGCGGTAGATCGCGCGTGCCCGATCGCGGCCGGCCGGCGTCGCGGCCAGCGCCGCGTAGAGCGGCAGGATGAGCTTGCGCCGGCCGATCTCGAGGAGGTAGCGCTCGAGAGGGGCGTCCGCCGGACGGTAGGCGTTACGGATGGCAAGGAGAAACCACTGGTGGGCGATCTCGGCGTTCGGGGACCCGGTGAGCCCGAACGCGGCGTCCAGCTCCGCCATCCGCGCCGGTTCGAGGCGCTCGGGAAGGACGGCGAGGAAATGGAGCCACTCGTGCGTCGTCCAGGCCGCGGTCTCCAGGTCGGCCGCCCGCACCGCTCCGCCCGCCCACTGGGCCGCCGCCGTCTCGACGATGTCGAACGCATCGGACGCCGGCCGCGGCGCATCCGCCGGCAGGCCCGGGGCCCGGACCCACTCCTCCACGGGCACGGCGCCGGCCAGCGCCTCGTCGGCGAGCAGATGCTCGGCCGCGTAGGCGAGGAAATCGGCCGTCGTGATGCTGCGGAACGCGAAGTGGTCGAAGTAGCCGCGCAGGAACGCGTCGAACCGCTCGCGGCCGGCCGCCTCCTCGAGGCGGCGGAGGAACAACGCGCCCTTCTCGTAGGGAACCTGCGTCATCCCGGCATCGGGATCGCGGCCCGCGAGGTCGACGTGCAGGATCTGGTCGGCGTCGTCGAGCCGCTCGAGATCGGCGTGCAGGGCGCGCAGACCGAGCACCGCCTCCATCGCCTCGCGGTCCGGCCCGTACACCGCTTCCACGATGCGGCGCTCCAGATAGACGGTGAATCCCTCGTTGAGCCAGAAGTCGCGCCACGTGGCGTTGGTCACCAGGTTCCCCGACCACGAATGCGCCAACTCGTGGGCCACCAGCGAGACGAGACTCCGGTCGCCGGCCAGGATCGTCGGCGTCGCGAACGTCAGCCGGGGGTTCTCCATGCCGCCGAACGGGAAGCTGGGCGGCAGCACGAGCAGGTCGTAACGCTCCCAGCGGTAGGGTCCGTAGAGCTGCTCGGTCGCCGCCATCATCGACTCGGTGTCGGCGAACTCGTCGGCCGCCGCGTCCACCACGGACGGCTCCGCGTAGACGCCGGTCCGCTCGCCGAGCGAACGGAACGCGAGGTCGCCGGCGGCCAGCGCGATCAGGTAGGAGGGGATCGACTGCGGCATGTCGAAACGGTAGTCGCCGTCGGCCGCCGCTTCCGGATTGTTGGCGGCGCTCATCACGGCGCGCAACCCCGCCGGCGTTCGTATGCGGGCGCCGTAGGTGACCCGTACCGCGGGACTGTCCTGCAGCGGGATCCAGCTCCGCGCATGGATCGCCTGCGACTGCGTGAACATGAAGGGCTGCTCGCGGCCGGCGGTCTGCTCCGGCGTCAGCCACTGCAGGCCCGAAGCGCCGGGGCTCGTCTCGTAGCTCACCCGGGCGCGCGTCGCTTCGGGCGGCAGGACCACGGTGAGCGGGGCGCCCAGAACCGGGTCGGCCTCGGCCAGCGAGAAGGTCGCGGCGTCGAAGCCGCCGGTGGGCGACCAGCTCTCGACGGCGGTGATCGTCAGGTCGCGCGTGTCGAGGATCAGGGCGTCCGCGCCCTCCACCAGGCGGTCGAACGACAGCATTGCCGACCCGCGCAGGCGCCGCTCGTCGAAAACGACCTCCAGGTCGAGCTCGATGTGCGTGACCCGGATCTCGTCGCTGTTGGCATACGAGTGCAGGTCGCGCCGCGCGGGATCGTCCACCGGCCCGGCCGGGGTCGATGGCCCGGAATCACAAGCTGCCACGGCGCTGGTCAACAGGAGCGCCAGCAGTGCGCGTCCCGGGAAATGCTGCAGTCGCCGGCGGCGATGGGCGAGCGGTGTGCGCCGCAGGCAACGGGCCGCGCCCGGACGATGCTGGGCAAGCGGGAGTCGTCTCATCGAATGTGATGGAGATTTCGAGCACGGGTCATGAGAACGCCAGCGACGCGGCGGCCCGGGGATCGATGCCGCGCCGGGATCCCGGGCCGCCCGCTGACGAGTACTACCAGGGCATCTGCCGGTTGGTGTGGCGCCGCCCGCGATCCGCGGCCTCGGGACCCGGACCGGAGCCGATGCGCACGCCCTCGTCGATCATGGCGATGATGTTGTCGCCGTTCATCCCGTTGAGAAACGCCACGCCGGCCTTCTTCGTCGCCTCGAAGACCCGCGCCCGCGCGTCGACGAGCACCTGCGGCATCTCGGCGCGCTGGACGTTGTAGGACATCGACATGTCGCCCGGGCCCCACTCGGCGAACCCGACGCCCGGCACCGCCACGCTCTCCTCCGCGTTCTCGAGCGCGTGCCGGTCCTCGATCTTCAGGCCGACCAGGATCTCGCCGTTGGGATTCAGCGGCCACGGGTCGGCGAGCCGCTGGTACTCCTGGCTCGACACGCCCCAGATGCGCGCCGCGAAGCCCTGGCCGCCGCTGCCGCGGAGCCCCTCGCCGATCCCCTCGGTCTTCGGCGCGTGCGGATAGCGGGACGACTGCACGAGGATGCGGACCACCTCGGGCGTGCGCGCGTGCGCGAGCAGCACGCCGTGGACGCCGGAGCCGAGCACCTGCTCGACCATCCAGTAGTTGCCCCACATCACCTGCTCGTTGATGCCGCCCAACGGCAGCACGGCGACGACCGTCGGCGTACGGTGACCGCTCTTGGTCGGCCCGCCGTCGACGAGCCCCTGCATGAAGCCGCGCAGGGCGTCCATGTTGAAGGGGCTGTGCTCCATGTTGTAGGTGATGTAGTCGGCCCAGGTCTGCGCCAGGCGCACGCCCTCCTCGTAGCCGCCGCCGTTGACCTGCGTGTAGTAGACCGGCTGGTCCCGCTCGAACAGCTCGATCACCTTGTTGATCCGCTTCGGCGCGTAGACGTCGCCCGACTGCGCCGCCGGGATGCTGACATAGGCCACGACCAGCGCGAGTGCGAGTAGTCCGAATACGGTGAGTCTGCGCATGGCTCTCTCCTCTTGCAGTGCGTCCTCGCCCGGTGCGGCTGCCGGCCGGCGGCGCGGCTCCGTCCGGGCATCGGCCGCATCATAGCGCATTGCCGGACGCCGCCGCTCGGGCCGGCGGCGGTCGGCTCCGACCGTGCTCGGGCGCGAGTAGTAAGATGGCGTTCGATGAGAGACACCGCCATGCTCACGGGCGCCGCGCTGGCCGCCGCGGTGCTCGCCACCGCCTGCGGGTCGGGCACGGACCCGGCGGCCGGCGACCGGCCCACAGTCCCCGCCCGGCCGCGTCCCAACATCGTCGTCATCATGGCCGACGATCTCGGCTACGGCGACATCTCCGCCTACGACGGCTGGATCGAGACCCCCGCCCTCGACGCGATGGCCGCCGAGGGGGTCCGGTTCACCGATTTCCATTCCAGCGGGGCGGTCTGCTCCCCGACCCGCACGGGGCTGCTGACCGGCCGCTACCAGCAGCGGGCCGGCATCCCCAACGTGATCTACGCCAACCCGGCCTGGAACCGCCACCATGGCCTGCAGCCGCGGGAGACCACCATCGCCGAGCGCATGCAGGCGGAGGGCTATGCCACCGGCATCGTCGGCAAGTGGCACCTCGGCTACGAGGTCGAAACCAACCCCCTGCGCCACGGCTTCGACGTTTTTCGCGGCTACGTCTCCGGCAACGTCGACTACTTCTCGCACGTCGACGGCTTCGGCAACCACGACTGGTGGGACGGCGAGACCAACCGCGAGGAGCCGGGCTACGTCACCCACCTCATCAACGATCACGCGGTGGCGTTCATCGAGGAGCAGGCGGCCGCGGACGGGCCGTTCTTCCTCTACGTCGCGCACGAGGCGCCGCACTTCCCGTACCAGGGGCCGAACGACGCGGCGTTTCGCGTGGTCGGCGAGCAGATTCCGGAGACCCGCGAGCCCGAGCAGGTGCGCCGCGCCTACCGCGAGATGGTCGAGGAGATGGACACCGGCATCGGCGCGATCGTCGACACGCTGCGGCGGCTGGAGCTGGCCGGGCGGACGTTCGTCTTCTTCCTCTCGGACAACGGCGCCACGCCGGCCGGCTCGAACGGGCCGCTACGCGGCTTCAAGACGAGCCTGTGGGAGGGCGGACACCGCGTCCCGGCGCTCGCCTGGTGGCCCGGCGTCATCGGCGCGGAAACGAGCGGCGCGGTCATGACCAGCATCGATCTGGCCGCCACCGTGCTCGACGTCGCCGACATCCTGCCGCCGGAGGAGCGGCCCCTGGACGGGGTGAGCCTGCTGCCGCACCTGCTCGGCGGCGCGGCGCCGAATGAGCGCCCGCTGTTCTGGGCCTACCAGCAGGCCCGCCGGCCGGTGGAGCAGCTCGCCATGCGGCAGGGGGCCTGGAAGCTGATCGTCAACGGTCCCGACGGGCCGGACGTGGCGCTCTTCAACCTGGACGACGACCTGGGCGAGACCAACGACCTCGCCGACGACGAGCCGGAGCGCGTGGCCGCGATGCGCGAGGCGCTCGACGACTGGCGCCTCGAGGTGGAGGAGGGCGCCACCGTGCAGCCCGCCCCGCTCTTCTCACCGGGAGCGGTGGGACCTTGACGCGGCGCGGCATGCGGGTCGCGTCGACGGTCGCGTCAGCATGAGCGAACCGACCGCCGACCGCGTGAGCGCGCTGGCCGAGGGCGCCCGCCGGCAGGACGGCGCGGCGCTCGCCGAGCTGATGCCGCTGGTCTACGACGAGCTGCGGCGGCTGGCGCGCGGGTACCTCGGCCGCGAGCGGCGCGCGTTCACCCTGCAGCCGACGGCGCTCGTCAACGAGGCGTACGTCCGGCTGCTGAAGGACAGGAAGCAGGACTGGCGGACGCGCGCCCAGGTGATCGGCATCGCCGCCGTGGCGATGCGGCAGATTCTGATCGAGGCGGCCCGCGCCCGCGCCGCGCAGAAGCGGGGCGGCGACGTCGACCGCGTGACGCTGGACGAGGGCCTGGTCGCCGGCGACGAGCGCTCCGTCGACGTGCTGGCGGTGGACGCCGCGCTCGACAAGCTGGCGGCGTTCGATGCGCAGCAGGCCAGGCTGGTGGAGCTGCGGTTCTTCGGCGGCCTGACCATCGAGGAGTCCGCCGCGGCGCTCGGCATCTCCCCCGCGACCGTCAAGCGGCACTGGGCGGTGGCCAGGGCCTGGCTGCAACGCGAGATCACCGGTGGCGGCGATGGACGCTGAGCGCTGGCGCCGGGTCAACACGCTGTTCCACGCCGCGCTTGAACGCGGCCCCGGCGATCGGGACGCGTTTCTCGACGAGGCGTGCGCCGGCGACGCGGCCCTGCGCACCGAGGTGTTGTCGCTGCTCCAGATGCACAGCGGGCCGGGCGTCGTCGACCGGCCGGCCGTGGAGGCCGACCCCGCCCTGCTCCCGTCCAGCGACGACGACCCGCTGATCGGCCGCCGCCTCGGGCCCTACGAGGTCACGGGCCTCCTCGGGCGCGGCGGGATGGGCATCGTCTACCTCGGTCACGACACGCGGCTCCGGCGCCCGGTAGCCATCAAGGCGCTGCCGCCGGCGGTTACCCACGACGACCGGATGCGCGCCCGGCTGCGGCGCGAGGCTATGGCGGCCGGTGCGCTCTCGCATCCCGGCATCGCGACCGTCTTCGCGCTCGAGGAGTTCGAGTCGCAGCTCTACCTCGTCCAGGAGTACATCCCCGGCCGCACGCTGCGCGCCACGATGAAGCTGCGCGAGGGCCGGATGCCCCTCGCCGAGATCGTGTCCATCGCCCTCGACGTGGCCCGGGCGCTGGCCGCCGCGCACGCGCACGGCGTGCTGCACCGCGACTTGAAGCCGGAGAACGTGCTGCACACGCCCGACGGCGCGATCAAGGTGGTCGACTTCGGACTCGCGCGGTTCGAGCCGGGGGCCGGCCTCGCCGGCGACGAGACGCTGACCCGACCCGGCGCCACCCCCGGCACGCCCGGCTACATGGCGCCGGAGGTGCTGCGCGGCGACCCGGTGGACGCGCGCGCCGACCAGTTCTCGTTCGGGGTCCTGCTCTACGAGCTGCTCGCCGGCGAGCACCCGTTCGAGGGCACGGACGACATCACGACCGTGGCGCGGATTCTCGAGACGGAGCCGTCCGGTCTCGGCCCCGCTCGACGGGAGTGTCCCGAGTCGCTCGCCCGCGTCGTCACGACGTGCCTCGCCAAGGCGCCGCGCGACCGCTACCGCACGACGGCCGCGCTGGTCACCGCGCTGGAAGCGGCGCGGGAAGCCGTCGAGGCGGCAGCTATCGTCGACGTCGCGGCCGCGGACGGCGACGGCGCCGGTGCAGCGCATGGTGGGCGCGCCGCGGACGGCGACGGCGCGGCGTCGCCACCGGACGCCGGCGCGGCGGACGGCGCACCGGCCGTCAGCTCTACGCAGGCCGCCGGCGATCCGTCTCCGAAGCCGCCGGCCGCTACCCCGGGGCGCAGCGCCGCCGCGGACCTGCGCTGGTGGTGGCAGTTCCACCAAGTGGCGGTGAGCGTCGTCTACGCGCTGATGCTCTACCCCGTCTGGCGGGCGCGGGAATGGCTGCCCGCCCCCTGGGGGCTGGCCGCGTTCATGACGACGGTTGCGGTGGTCGGCGCCGCCGTCAACCTGCGGCTGCACCTCTGGTTCACGGCGCGCGTGTACCCCGGCCAGCTCGCCGCTCAGCGCCGCGCTTCGGCCCTGGGAAAGCGCCTGCTCGACACCGCGTTCGCGGTGCTGCTGCTGTCGATAGCGGCCGCCGTCGCCCCGAGTCACCCGCGCTGGGCCGCGTTCTTCATCGTCATGGCCATCTCCAGCGCCCTGAGCGCGCGCGTGATGGAGCCGGCCACGACGCGGGCCGCGTTCCCCGACGACTGAGTCAGGTCAGCACTACGCTGAATGCTAATCCAGCACGGTCAACGTGACGTCGACCCGGATGGTCTCGCCGCTGACGGGGTCCGCCGCGGCGACGTACTGCCGTGTCTGCCCGTCGCGCAAGACCAGCGTGTTGTCGGAGTCGAACGAACGAAAGACGGCCGGATACGACACCGGGGACGCATCGGCGGTGGTCCGGTCGTCGCCGCCGACAGACGATTCCTGGACACGGACGCCGACCTCGAACCGGCCGTCGCCCCGGGCGCGCGCGAAGCATGAGATCTGCGTACCCACACTCTGGTAGTTGAACGCTACGGGGCGGGACACACCGTCGGGACCAACGTTGGGCTGGCCGATCGGCACGGGAACCTGATCCTCCAATTCCAGGCTGCTCTCCCCTACTCCGGCAGTCACGGCGAGAACATACGGTCGACTGCCGACCGACTCGTCGCCCAAGTAGCGCGAGATCCGCACCTCCACGCTCAACGACACGGAATCGGTGACGTCCGGCGCCTGAGCCTGCGCCCGCGGCGCGATCGGCAAGACGAGGGTCAGGACAAGAACGACAGCCAGAAACATGGATTTCGTAGTCATCGATGCGCTCCGTGTAGAGGTCGAGACCGCCGGTTCGGAGGTCGATGCGCGGAACAACCGGGTTCCGGCCGGACAGACGTACCGCTGGGCTGGGCCCCAGCCGAACATTCTACCGGCCAGCTCGCGCTGGCAGCCCCGGTCCGTACCGGCGGACCCATTGCGCAGCAAAGGAGCGCCCGCCCCGGCCGCGGGTCACATACGCCACATCACCCACAACTGCGCCACGTTGTCGCCGCCGTCGACGCCCAGCTTGTTTCCCCAGTACTGGTACTCCACGCCGAGGAAGAGCTGGTTGGCGTGGCCGGTCAGCGCCTTGCCGACGTCCCAACCGAACTGCGGCTGCGCGAGGAGCGAACGCTTGACGGCATGGCCCAGCTCGTTGGTCGTCGCGCCCATGAACTTCGTGTGACCGGTGAACAGGAACGAGTGACGGCCGATGTCGAACCCGGCGCCCCAGTTGACGTCGAACACGAAGCCCGCGTCCGTGCGGGGCGCTCCGCCCCCCGCGATGCCCTTGCCCTTGTCGATCGCGGCCCCGAAGTCGGTGTTGAGAAAGAAAAAACCGGGCACGCTCCACGACAGCCGCCCGCCGGGCACGTACCGGAAGATGTTGGCGTCGCTGCCGAAGTTGAAGCCGCTGACGATGGCCACGTCCCGGATCGGTCCGGCGCCGATCCTGCGGTTCGAGACCCGGCCGAGGCTCAGCGTCGGATACCACTCGCCGTAGTAGCTCTTCTCGTTGAAGCCGTCCGCGCCGCCGTCGTCGGTGAAGTCGATGAAATAGAAGCTGTCGCCCAGCGACCAGCGCGACGCCTGCTGCACGGTGAGCACCGAGGCGTAGGCCCGCGTTCCCGTGAACGGGTTGACGAATTTCCCGTACTGGTAGTGGAACTCGGTCTGCGCACCCGCCGCCGCCGGCGCCCCCAACAGCACCAGCAGCATGAAGACCGGACCCCGGCGGCAGCGGCGCGGCGAACCGGGACGAGCCCAGTGCTTCACCCGCGAATGATAGCGGCGTTGCGGGCGACCCGGCGCCGTTTCCCGCGGCAACGGTCGCCGCGAGGGTCCGGCGGGCATCCGCTGCCGTTAGAATCTGATCACATCTTCAGATTCCCACCAGGAGGATCCCTTTGCCGACAGTCAGACCGTGGCGTCTCGTCCCCGTCGCCGCCGCCCTCGCCGCTCTTGCACTGGTCGTCGCGACGTTCTCCACCCAGCCGCTCGTCGCCGGGCGCGCCGGCGGGGCAGCGACCGCGGCAGCCGATCTGGAGACCGTCGACCCCGCCGCCGTCGGGCTCTCGGCCGAGCGTCTCGAACGGCTCGACGCCGGTCTGCAGGCGATGGTCGACGACGGCCGGCTGGCCGGCACGGTGGCGCTGCTCGCGCGCCGCGGCAAGATCGCGTTCGTCGACGTGGCCGGCGTGCAGGACATCGAGAGCGGCCGGCCGATGGAGCGCGACTCGATCTTCCGCATCTTCTCGATGACCAAGCCGATAACCGGCGTCGCCATGATGATGCTCTACGAGGAGGGCATGTGGCGGCTGAACGACCCGGTCTCCCGCTACATTCCCGAGCTGGCCGGTCTGCAGGTCCTCGCCGGCGAGAACGAGGACGGCTCGATGAAGCTCGTGGACGCCGACCACGAGATGACGATGCGCGAGTTGATGACCCACACCGCGGGGCTCGGTTACGTGCTGAATCCGCGCCACCCGGTCAACCGGCTGTTCCTGGAGAAGCGGGTGCTGAACCCGATGGAACCGCTGTCGGCGATGATCGACAAGCTGGCCACCGTGCCGCTGCTGGCCCAGCCGGGGACGCGCTGGATCTACAGCGCCGCGGTGGACGTGCAGGGCTACCTGGTGGAGAAGCTGTCCGGGCAGCCGTTCGCCGAGTTCCTCGACGAGCGCATCTTCGAGCCGCTCGGCATGGTCGACACCGGGTTCCACGTGCCGCCGTCGGAGGTCCACCGGGTGGCGCTGCGGCACACGGCCGGCGAGGACGGCGAGCTCGTGCTCGACTCGCGCGGCGACCCGTTCACCAGCCCGCCGGCCGGACCGTCCGGCGGCGGCGGCCTCTACGGCACGGCCGACGACTACATCCGGTTCACCCAGATGCTGCTGAACGGCGGCGAGCTCGACGGCAGGCGGTTGCTGTCCCCGCGCACCGTCGAGATGATGCGCACCAACCACATGTCCGCCGAGGCGACGGCCCACATGCGGCCCGGCATGGGCTTCGGCATGGACTTCATGATCTACGACGACCCGGCGGCGGCCGGCGAGCCGCACGCGCCCGGCGCGTACTACTGGCTCGGCATCGACGGCACGTGGTTCTGGATCGATCCGGCCCTCGACCTCGCGTTCGTCGGCATGATCCAGCACCGGGGCGAGGCGCAGGGCCGTGTGCACGGGCTGTCACGCAACTGGGTCTACCAGGCGATCGTCGACTGAGCGCGGCGTGACGGAGGACCGACCGCGGCGTGGAGGGCGGACCGAGCGCCGCGGGACGGAAGAACGGCAGGACGACATGGCGGTGTGATGGAAAGCGCAGAGGTGACATCGTGCGAGAAGCAGTGACCCGTTGGCGGTTGGCGTATCTCCCGGCGGCGTTCGCGGCGTTCGGCATGCTCTCGACGAGCTTCCTGACCGCGGCGCCGATGGCGGCCGAGCGGACGGCGGCGGCCCCGGCCGCAGCGGAACGGGCGGCGGCGCGGGACCTGGAAACGGTGGACCCGTCCGCTGTCGGGGTCTCCGCGAAGCGCCTGGAACGGCTCACCGCCGGCATGCAGGGGATGGTCGACGACGGCAGGCTCGCCGGCGTGGTGACGCTGATGGCGCGCGGCGGCAAGCTGGTCCACGCGCACGTCGCCGGCGTCCAGGACGTCGAGAGCGGCGCGCCGATGGAGCGCGACTCCATCTTCCGCATCTACTCGATGACGAAGCCGATCACCGGGGTGGCGCTGATGATGCTCTACGAGGAAGGCAAGTGGCGCCTCAACGATCCGGTGTCGCGGTTCATCCCCGGCTTCGCGGACCTGAAGGTGCACGACGGCGATCGGGCCAACGGCGAGCCCCGGCTCGTGGGCGCCGAGCGCCCGATGACGATGGCCGAGCTGATGTCGCACGCGGGTGGCCTGGGCTACGGCCTCGGCACCGCCAACCACGTCGACCGGCTCTACCGCGAGCAGCGCGTGCTGAACGCGGACGAGTCGCTGCAGGCGATGATCGACAAGCTGTCCAACCTGCCGCTGCTGGCCCAGCCGGGCACGCGCTGGTACTACAGCATCGGCGTCGACGTGCAGGGCTACCTGGTCGAGCAGATCTCGGGCCAGCCGTTCCCCGAGTTCCTGCAGGAGCGCATCTTCGACCCGCTCGGCATGGTCGATACGGCGTTCTACGTGCCGGAGGAGAAGCTCGACCGCGTGGCCCTCATCTACGGGGAGGGCGAGGACGGCGGGCTCGAGCGGTTCGACATGGGCCCGACCCGCACCGGGATGCCGGCCGGCCCGTCCGGCGGCGGCGGCCTCTGGGGCACGGCCGACGACTACCTGCGCTTCACGCAGATGCTGCTCAACGACGGCGAGCTCGAAGGCGTGCGCCTGCTGGCCCCGCGCACCGTCGAGATGATGGCCACCAACTTCCTCTCGCCGGAGGCGCTCGGAACCATGCGCCCCGGCCAGGGCTTCGGCCTCGACTTCGCCACCGTGCACGATCCGGCTGCCGCGGGCGAGCCCTACGCCAAGGGCACCTATTACTGGGGCGGCGCGGCCGGCACGTGGTTCTGGATCGATCCGCGAACCGACCTGACGTTCGTCGGGATGATCCAGCACCGCGGCGCAGCGGTCCGCGAGGTGCAGGGGATCTCGCGCAATCTCGTCTACCAGGCGGTCGTCGACTGAGGGGGCGGAAGGGTTCAGAAGGATGAGTGGAGACTGATCTGGACTTGCCCCTTCGAGCCACCTGGCACCGTCTGGATCATGTAGCCGGCCTGGATTTGCGACCGGTCGCTGATTCCGAAGCCAAGTGCGGTATAGAACCGGTTGCGGTCGAAGCGCTCTACCGTCCGGTCTCGCCCGACTTCCAGCTCCCCGTTTACGAAGACTTCGTTGTACAGCGCCAGGTAAATCGACCCGTCTCCGGTCCCGCGTCCATTCAGCGCGACATTGCCGAACAGGGCGTAGCGAAACCGCGTCCGGAAGTCGTGGCCGTCGACCCAACGCTGTTCGTAGCGGTAGCGGTGGCGCAGAAAAACGTGCCCTCCCAAGGACTGGCTGAGCAACGCCTCCTGATACACGCGCCGCTCCGCGCTGGTCTCGTCGCTGTCGCCGAAGGCGCCGCTAGTGATGTGCGCCACACCACCGGTTAGCAGCACGGGGGACTCGGGCAGGGCGTAGGTCAGGCCACCGCGGATCAACAACTGCTCCAGGTCGGTTCCCGCGTTCCAGTTGCGGTGCTGCACGTCGCCCTGCAACCCCACCTGCGTGTCGTCGAAGCGAGTCGACCAGAACAGCATGTACCAGGCGCCGAGCTGGTCCCAATCGACCGGCGTCTGCGCCGGGGCCGCACCGGGCAACAGCAGCGCGCCGACGAGAACGAGGACGCAGACCAATACGCGCGGCATGGGATCAGATGAAGCGCACGACACCGGTGGAGACGTCGTACATCGCGCCCACGATTCGGATCTCTCGTTCCTGCTCCATCGTGGCCAGTACGGGACTTTCCCGCCGAATCTCCTCGATCACCATGCGCACGTTCTCCTCGGCAACGCCGTCGACGTAGCCGGCGTTGTCGACATCGCGCTCGCCCTCGATCGCCTCCACGGCCGGGTCGATCTTCTGCACGAGCTGGGTGAGATTGCCGAGCCGGGCGCTGCTGATGGCCCCCTTCACGGCGCCGCACGAGGTGTGTCCGAGGACGACCACGAGCTTCGACCCGGCGAGTCGACAGGCGAATTCCATGCTGCCGAGCAGCTCGGTGTTCACGATGTTGCCGGCGACCCTGGCCGAGAAGATGTCCCCGATCCCCTGATCGAAGACCGTCTCGATGGGGACCCGAGAATCGATGCACCCGAGCACGACGGCGAACGGGTATTGCGCGGCGGCGGTCGCTCGAATCTGATCGCCGTAGTCGCGACGGGCGGGAGTCCCGGCGACGAATCTCGCGTTGCCGTCGGCAAGGAGCGTGAGGGCGGCGTCAGGCGTGAGAGCGGCCTGTGACGCAGCATCCTGCGCCGGCACGAACCCCTGGTCGACTGCCGCCTCGGCGGGCGCCGAGCCGGCCGAGAACTCACGCGCGGAGCATCCCGCCAGGGCCAGTCCGGCGGCCGACAGGTCGAAACGTCGTCCGAAGGCTTGGCGCGGCATCGCGGGCAGCGTGCTTGAGGTGCCGGCGGCGGGCACGGGTGCGATCCTATCGAACATCTCGTTTTCTCCGCGTTCGGCCGTATGGGCAACGTGTCGGCCACAACGGGGAAGAACCAGTGCCTGACGGCACATGCTACCACGGACTGTCCTGGTCGCTGGAGGTTCGGACGTATGATCGTGCGTCCGGGCGTCGGGCGGCCCGGGGCGCGCGCGGCCGCGAATCGCGCCCTGCGAAGGAGCCGCGTCCGTCGGAAGCGAAGGAGACAGTGTGAACGGTGACAGCAACCTCGCGGTGTTCTGCGACTTCGAGAACATCGCCCTCGGCGTCCGGGACGCCAAGCTGAAGAAGATCGACATCCGGCCCATCGTCGAGCGGCTGCTGCTGAAGGGCAGCATCGTGGCCAAGAAGGCCTACTGCGACTGGGAACGCTACAAGGAACACAAGCCGACGATGCACGAGGCGGCGTTCGAGCTGATCGAGATCCCGCACACGCGGATTTCGGGCAAGAACTCCGCCGACATCCGGATGGTCGTCGACGCGCTCGACCTCTGCTACACGAAGGAGCACATCGACACGTTCGTGATCGTGTCGGGCGACTCCGATTTCTCGCCGCTGGTGAGCAAGCTGCGCGAGAACGCGAAGTCGGTGATCGGGGTCGGCGTGAAGAGTTCCACATCCGACCTGCTGATGAACAACTGCGACGAGTTCATCTTCTACGACGATCTCGTGGCCGAGCGCAAGCCGGCCCGCCGCCGTGCCCGGAGCAAGCCGCGCGCCAAGGCCGAGGGCCCGGCCGAGAGCGCCCCGGCCGAGAGCGCCCCGGCCGGGAAGAACGGGAAGAAGCCGGAGCCGGCGCCGCAGGACGATCCGGCCCAGAAGGGGCTCGACCTGGTCGTGCAGACCGCCGAGGCGATCTTCGCCGAGCGCGGGGACGGCGCCAAGCTGTGGGGATCGATGATCAAGCAGACCCTGAAACGCCGGCGGCCCGGCTTCAGCGAGTCGGCGTACGGGTTCGGATCGTTCAACGACCTGCTCGAGGAGGCGCAGTCCAGAGGCCTTCTGGATCTCGATCGGGACGAGCGGTCGGGGGGCTACGTGATCACGGGCATCGGCCGGGAGTAGGCGCTCCGGGTCCGAAGCAGGGTCTGTCGTATCCTTTCCGCCGTGCCCCGATTCACCTGCCAGGTATGCCGCGCCTCGTTCGAGGTCGCACAGGCCCTGATCGACAAGTATCCCGGCTGGCAACCGAAGTACTGCCGGCAGCATTCGCCGAAGAAGAAGACGGCTGCGCGGCCGGCCGGACGCGCTTCCCGCGGCGGGGCGGATCGCGGCCGCACCCTGCGGGAGGAGAACCTCACCGTCGCCGAGGTCCTGGCCAAGTACGAGGACGGACCCGACCGCGGCGTCTTCACCGACGGCAGCGCGGTGCCGAACCCCGGCCCCGGCGGCTGGGGCGTGGTCTGGGTCGAGAACGGCGGGATCGTCTCGCAGGCGCACGGCCACGAGCCGGACACGACCAACAACCGCATGGAGCTGCGGGCGCTGATCGAGGCCTTCACGATGCTGCCGGCCGACGCCGAGATCGACGTCCTCAGCGACAGCGAGCTCTGCGTGAACACCGTCACCCGCTGGGCGCCGGCCTGGGAGCGCGCCGGCTGGAAGCGGAAGGCCGGCCCGATCAAGAACCTGGAGCTCGTGCGGGAGCTGCTGGCGCTCTACCGCGCGCACCCGTCGTGCAAGCTGAAGTGGACGGCCGCCCACGCCGGCAATCGCTGGAACGAGTACGCCGACAGCCTCGCCACCGCCTGGATGCGATCCACGCTGTGAATGCCGCGGGCGTCGACCGACGTGGTGAGCAACGGTTCGCGCAACACCGCATCTCCCGCCCGCGCGTCGTGCAAATGTAATATGTTGTGTTCGTTTTGATCCATCCGCGGCGAGCAAACCGATGCCGTACGTCCCACGCGCACTGGCAGGCACCATCCGGCGGGCGATGCGTACCTTCCCCGCCGTGCTTGTCACCGGTCCCCGCCAGACCGGCAAGACGACCCTCCTCCGCGAGGAGCTCGGCGACTCGCACCGCTACGTGTCTCTCGAGCGGCCGGACGTGCGCGACGTCGCGCGCGACGACCCGCTCGGCTTTCTGGCCGACGCCGGCGAGCGCGTCATCCTCGACGAGATCCAGTACGCGCCGGAGCTCCTGCACTACATCAAGGACGACATCGACGTTCATCGGCAGCCGGGCCGCTGGCTGCTGACCGGCTCGCAGGACTTCGCGCTGATGCGCGGCGTGAGCCAGACCCTGGCGGGGCGGATCGCGGTGCTGCACCTCGATCCCTTCGCCGTCTCGGAGGTGCTCGGTGCGGCGGCCCCGACAAGCCTCGGCAATCTGCTGGAGGGCCTCTGCACGGACCCCGGCAATGACGTCCCGGAGTTCGACCTCGCCGACTGGCTCCACCGCGGCGCCTGGCCCGAGCCGCGCCTCAATCCCGAGGTGGATCGCGACCTCTGGATGCAGAGCTACGTCCAGACCTACCTGGAGCGCGACCTGCGGAACATGGAGCGGGTCAGCGATCTGGAGACGTTCCGCGCGTTCTTCTCCCTCGTCTGCGCGTCGACCGGCCAGGTGCTGAATCTCGCGCGCCTCGGACGCGACGCCGGCGTCAGCGCCCCGACCGCGCGCCGCTGGCTGAACCTGCTGGTCACGAGCCGCCTCGTCGTGCTGCTGCCGCCCTATCACCGGAACTTCGGCAAGCGGATCCGGAAGAGCCCGAAGCTGCACGTCATCGATCCCGGTCTGGCAAGCTGGATGCTCGGCTACCGGACCACGGACGCCATCATGAACGGACCGGCGCTGGGCGCGCTGACGGAATCGGCCGTGGTGGCGGAGCTGACCAAGATCAGCCATCACGGCGGCGGCGCGGCGCGGCTCTATCACTGGGACGGCCTGCCGGCGGAGGTCGACATCGTGGCCGAGGTGGACGGCCGCCTGTACGGCATCGAGGTGAAGGCGACCAGAACCCCGACCTCGCGGCATGCGGACAACCTCGCCCGCTGGTGCGAGCTCACGGGCGCACAGGGCATCCTCGCCTGCCGGACCGACCGCGCCCGCCACCTCGGCCGCGGCATCCGCGCGGCGCCGTGGCATTTCTGCGTTGCGGGGTCGACGCTTCCGGGGCAGCACGATCATTGAACCGATGTTCTTGCAGAGACGACGAATGCGCCGTTCCGGCAAGAGTTGCCAACGCGAATTCTGATGCGCTGCCTGGCCATCGACCTGGAGGTCGGCAAGCGAAGCGAGCGAATCGACGCGTTGGCGGCGGTCGATTCCAACGGCAGGTCCCTGGTCCGCACCAGGCTCGATCCACGCGGGCTCGACCGCGCCCTGCGCGAACTCGACGACTTCGCCGAACCGGCGGACGTCATCCTCGGCCACAACCTGATCCACTTCGACCTGCCGCACCTGCGCGCGGCGGCGCCGGATCTCCGGCTGCTCGGCCGTCCGGCCCTGGACACCCTCATGCTGAGTCCACTGGCCTTCCCGAAGAATCCGTACCACCGCCTGATCAAGCACTACCTGGATGGCGACCTGGTCCGCGAACGGCGAAACGATCCGGAGCACGACGCCCGGCTCGCGCTGACGCTCTTCGAAGACGAACGTACCGCACTCGGCAAGGCCGGTTCCGACCTGCTGCTCGCCTGGCACTGGTTGACGTCGCGGGGTGACGACCTTGCGGCGTTCGATGCCCTGTTCGAGGCGTTGCGCTTCTCGCCGCGGCCCTCGGACAGAGACGCGAGGGACGCCATCGGCCGTCTGCTCGCCGGGAAGGCTTGCGCCACTCGGGGCGGCGCCGTCGTCTCGGGCGCGGGCGAACCGGGCTGGCCCCTGGCCTACGTGCTGGCCTGGTTGTCCGTGGCCGGCGGCAACTCGGTGATGCCGCCCTGGGTACGACACCAGTTTCCCCAGGCGGGCAAGCTGCTCGCCGAGCTGCGCGACCACGCCTGTACGGCCAGCGACTGCGGATGGTGCCGCGAAGTGCACGACGCCCGCTCCGAACTCCGGCGCTGGTTCGGTTTCGACGACTTCCGCGCCGAACCGGCCATGCCCGGCGGCGGATCGATGCAGCGCGCCATCGTCGAGCAGGCGATGGCGGGCGGGCACGTCCTGGGGCTCTTGCCGACCGGCAGCGGCAAGTCGCTGTGCTACCAGGTGCCGGCCCTGTCGCGCTACCACAAGACGGGCGCGCTGACCGTCGTCGTTTCGCCCCTGGTCGCCCTCATGGCGGACCAGGTGGCCGGACTGCAGAACCGGGGCATCGGATCCGTGGTCACCGTCAACGGCATGTTGTCCATGCCGGAACGGTCGGACGCCCTCGACCGCATCCGGCTGGGCGATGCGGGGATCGTCCTGACTTCGCCCGAGCAACTCCGCAACCGGGGCGTGGTGGAGTCCATCAAGCAGCGCGAGATCGGCTCCTGGGTGCTCGACGAAGCCCACTGCCTGTCGAGCTGGGGCCACGACTTCCGGCCGGACTACCGCTACGTGGGCCGGTTCATCCGGGAGCGCTCCGCCGGCGGACGACCCGCCCCCGTCGTCTGTCTGACCGCCACGGCGAAACCCGCCGTCGTCGAGGACATCCTGCGCCACTTTCGCGACGAGGTCGGCATCGAGCTCCAGGTCTTCAACGGCGGGGCGCAGCGGGACAACCTGACTTTCGAGGTGGTGCCGACGAGTCCGGCGGAGAAGCTCGCGCACATCGACGACCTGCTCCACCACCACCTGCCGGCGGACTCGGACGGCGGCGCCATCGTCTACTGCTCGACGAGGAGACGTTGCGAGGAGGTCGCCGAGTACCTTGCCGCCAAGCGTTGGTCGGCGTCGCACTTCCACGCGAAACTCCAACCGGAGCGCAAGAAGCAGGTCCAGGACGACTTCATCGAGGGGCGGCTACGCGTCATCGTGGCGACCAACGCGTTCGGCATGGGGGTCGACAAGCCGGATGTGCGTCTCGTCGTGCATGCCGACCTTCCGGGCTCGTTGGAGAACTACCTCCAGGAAGCGGGCCGCGCCGGTCGGGACGCCGAGGCGGCCGGTTGCGTGCTTCTCTACACGGCGGACGACGTGGAACGCCAGTTCGGGCTCGCGGCACGATCGCGGCTGACCCGCACCGAGATCGATGGCATCTGCCGCGCGCTCAGGAACCTGAAAACGAAGAACGACCGCAGCGGTCGCGGTCGCAACAGCGAAGTCGTCGCGACGCCGGGCGAGATCCTGGTCGAGGACGACGAGCACGCGTTCCGCCGCGACACCAACACCGACGACACGCGCATCAAGACGGCCATCGCGTGGCTGGAGGACGCCCGCCTGGTTCAGCGCGACGAGAACCGCGCCGAGATATTCGCTTCCTCGCTCCTGGTCGGCACGCTCGACGAGGCCAGGCAACGCCTTGCCAGGGTCGACGAACGCCATCGTCCGCCGCTCGTCAGGATCGTCGAAAGGCTGATCAACGCACCCATCGACGAGGGCGTCTCCACCGACGAACTGATGGCCTTGTCCGGCTTGAGCCGCGACGGCGTCCGCAACGCGCTCTACGACCTCGAGCAGCTCGGCATCGCCAACAACGACACGACCCTCACCGCCTACATCCACGAGGGCATCGAACGCTCGTCGCAGCGCCGCCTCGACAGCGCCGTCGGGCTGGAACAGGCGCTCGTGGATCGCATGCGGGAACTGGCGCCGGACCTCGACGCGGAGGCGAGGGCCTCGGTGATGCACCTGCGGCCCGTCACGCAGGCGCTCAAGGACGATGGCCACGAAGGGGCGCTGCCGCTCCTTACTCTGCGCCTGCTGCGGAGCCTGAGCATGGACGGACGCGGGGAAGACGGCCCGGGCAGCATCGACCTGCGTCAACTGGACCGCGATCAGGTCAGCGTGAAACTCAATCGCGACTGGCCTGCGCTTCTGGAAACGGCCCGTCGCCGCCGCTCGGCCGCAGAGGTGCTCCTGCAGCATCTGCGGGAGCAACTGAAGCCCGGCGTACAGGGCGCGGATCTCCTGGTCGAGACCACCCTCGGCAAGCTCCTCGAGTCCATCGAATCGGACCTGGAACTCCGGAGTTGGGTCCGGGACCCGCGCAAGCTGCTGGACCGGGCCCTGCTCTGGCTGCACGAACAGGAGGTCATTCGCCTCAACAAGGGCCTCGCAGTGTTCCGACCGGCGATGACCATTCGGGTGGAGAAGACCCGCCGGCGATTCGGCCGGACGGACTTCGCCCCGCTGGAACTGCACTACCAGGAACAGGTGCTGCAGATCCACGTCATGGAGGAGTTCGTCAATCGCGGGCTCGACGCCATCGCCGCCGCCCTGCAACTGGCGATGGACTACTTCGCGCTCGACCGGGACACGTTCCTGCGACGCTGGCTGCCGGACCGCACGGACCTGGCGCGCCAGACCACGCCGGAATCCTGGCGGGCCATCGTCGAGAGCCTGAACAACCCGACGCAGCGGCGCATCGTCGCGGACGACCGCGAGCAGACCAACGTCCTCGTGCTGGCCGGCCCGGGTTCCGGCAAGACCCGCGTGCTGGTCCACCGCATCGCCTACCTGCTGCGCGTACGCCGGGAGGATCCCCGCAGCATCCTGGCGCTCGCCTACAACCGCCACGCGGCCGTCGAGATCCGCCGCCGCCTGGACGGACTCGTCGGCGCGGACTCCCGGGGCGTCACCGTCCTGACCTGCCACGGCATGGCGCTGCGCCTCACCGGCGCCCACCTCGCCAATCGTCCGGCGCTCGCCGATGACGACTTCGGCGAGCTCCTGAGGGAGGCGACCGCCTTGCTGCGCGGCGAGGGATTGCCGCCCGACGAGGCGGACGAGCAACGCGAGCGACTGCTTGCCGGCTTCCGCTGGATCCTCGTCGACGAGTACCAGGACGTCGACGAGGAGCAGTATCGACTGATCTCGGCCCTGGCCGGCAGAACGCTGACGGGCGGGGAGCGCAAGCTGACCCTGTTCGCCGTGGGCGACGACGACCAGAACATCTATGCCTACGCCGGAGCGTCGGTGAAGTACCTCCGCCGGTTCGAGGAGGACTACAAGGCCAGGACGGTCTACCTGACCCAGAACTACCGCTCGACCGGACACATCATCGACGCCGCGAACGCGTGGATCGCGTCGGCCCGCGAGCGAATGAAGGCGGAGCACCCCATCGAGATCGACCGCTCGCGGCGCAGGAAGCCCAAGGGCGGCGACTGGGAGTCACGCGACGCAGTGGGCCGGGGCAGGGTGCAGGTTCTGCGCGTACGCGGCGACGATCGTTCGCAGGCAATCGCCGCCCTGGCCGAACTGCGCCGCCTGGCGGGACTCGCTCCCGATTGGGACTGGCGGACCTGCGCGGTGATCGCCCGCAACTGGCGCCATCTCGACCCGCTGCGCGGCCTCTGCGAACGTGACGCCATCCCCGTGCAAGTGGCGCGCGAGGACACGTCGTTCTTCTGGCGGCTGCGCGAGGTCCGACGGCTGCGCGACTGGCTCGGCACGCTCGCGAACGGCCTGGTCACCGGGGACGCGCTCCGGGCGTGGCTCGCCGAGCAACCGGCCGGGAACTGGTCGGACGTGCTGACGGAAGCCCTCGACGACTACCTGCTGGAAACCGGCGGCGCGGAGACCTCGGTGCAGGCGTTCACGGCCTGGCTTGCGGAGTGGGGGCGCGAGTTGCGCCGGCGTCAGACCGGTCTCCTGCTGGTGACGGCGCACTCGTCGAAGGGACTGGAATTCGACCACGTGGTCATTCTGGACGGCGGCTGGGGACAGGACGAACACGGCTACCGTCGGCGGTCGGACGAGGTGCTGCGGCTCTACTACGTCGCCATGACCCGCGCCCGTCAGACGTTGACGCTCTTGAAAATGTCGGCGGCGCACGAGAACGAGCTTCGCGACGCCCCCTGGCCGGGACGGCATCGCGGCGGCGACTATTGGTCGCAGGACATACCCGCGCTCGTCCACCGTGAGCACGTCGTTCGCAACGAACCGCCCCCCGAGTCGGACATGCGCTACCAGCCGCTGGGGCTCAGGGATGTCGACCTGGGCTTCGCGGGACAGCACGCGTCGAGGCACCCCGTGCACGGGGCGATCGGCGCGTTGCGGACGGGCGATCCTCTCGAGGTTCGCGAGAACGGTGGCCGGTGGCTGCTTGCCGACACCAACGGCCAGGTGGTGGGACAGCTCGCCCGGAACTACCGCCCGCCGGCGGACCGGTGCAAGGCGCGCGTCCACGCGATCGTCGGATGGGACCGGCTCGACGGCAACCCGATCCAGCAGGACCGCGCCTTGCGGGAGTCGTGGGAAGTCGTGGTGCCCGAGCTGATCTACGAGTCACGAGGGAGCAGCGAATAGGAAGAAAGAACGACGAAGACGCGATGCGAAAGGGAACCGGTCGCCGAGGCCAAGCTGGCGCTCGTCGTACCAGATGGCGGCGTGGCGAGTCTCGGCCTGCGCCTCAGGATGAAGCTCGACCTGCACGCCGCTGTTGCCCGCGTGCCGGCCGATCGCGCCCGCCCGCTCGACCCCGGAACCCGCGCGGCGCCGCGGCATTCTTGTGATGCGGGACCGGCGCAAGCCTGATGGGGTCGGACGTCGACGCCTACGCAACGTCGACCAGTGCGCGCGGGTTCTTCTCGGCGATCATGAGCAGTGTACGAGCGGCACCGGAAGGCTTGCGCCGGCCCTGCTCCCATTCCTGCAGGGTCCGAACCGATACACACAGAAGTTCCGCAAACCTCGACTGGGACAGCCCCGTCTTCTCGCGAACGCTCGAGATGGCGGGCACGTTGATGATGCGTCCGTGCTGACCGCCCTTGAGTTGGCGGATGCCCTCCAGAATCTCCTCCCCGATGTCGCGCGTGGACTCAACCATCGATCTCCTCCCTGATCTTCCTCAGCACGGACGGAGGGATACTCTCGACGACGTTCTTTCGCGTACTCGCGCAGCAGCTTGACGTTCGTCGAGACGAGGCTCTTTAGGGCGAGTGATCTCGGAGCCGCCCTCTACCATGGCAACCACTTCCCGGGTGGCAGGTGCTTCGCCAGCAGGTAGTTCCGATCCTCTTCGTAGTCGGCAATGGCGTCTGCGTATCGCTCGGGGTCATTTCGACGGAAGTTCTCCGCAAGCCCGTCCAGAGTCCTAAGCATCTTCTGAACGCGCTGAAATGAATTCGGCGCGCCCCAACTCGCCGCGTTCTCGACATGCTCAGGTACCCGATGGCTGTAGCACTGATCGAGGATTCTGTGCCGCTCCCGCACTGGCGCGCCGCCCGCTCCGACGTGGTAGCCCATGTGCGCCAAGAAGCCTTCTCGTCTCATGCCCCGGCCTCGACCTGAGCACAGATCACGGGTTGCGGGTTGCCATGACCGCTCTGTCGCAACTGGCCGTCGACCCGTGGGCGATCGTCGTCCCCACGGCTGAGCGTCCTCGATCCGGTGGATCTCCCGGATGAGGTACTCGACTGTGTCACGCGGCTACTTCCCGCTCTCAGCGGTTGACGTCAACCAGGTCGCCACGAGGCGCAGGCCGGCGCGGGGCCAAGGTGTTGCCTAGTACGCGGTGGCAATCATCGCCACTTGGCTTGAGCCGGTCAGCATAGAGGCTCCTCACGCCAGAATCCCCCGCATCGGGTGCCCGTCGACGTCCGCCAGCCGGAAGTCGCGGCCGCCGAAGCGGTAGGTGAGGCCCTGGTAGTCGAGGCCGAGCAGGTGCAGCACCGTGGCGTGCAGGTCGCGGACGGTGTGGGAATTCTCGACGACGCGGTAGCCATACTCGTCGGTCTGCCCGTAGATGAAGCCCTTCTTGAGGCCGCCGCCGGCCATCCAGAGGCTGAAGCCGTAGGGGTTGTGGTCGCGGCCGTTGGTGCCCTGCACGAACGGGGTGCGGCCGAACTCGGGGGAGAAGATGACGAGGGTCTCGTCGAGCAGGCCGCGCGCCTTCAGATCCTTGACGAGGGCGGCGACCGGCTGGTCGACGGTCAGCGCGTTGGCGGCGTGGCCCTCCATCAGCTTGGTGTGCTGATCCCACGGGTTTGCGGCCTGGCCCATGCCGTCGGTGCCGACCATGGTCAGCTCGACGAAGCGCACGCCGCGCTCGACGAGGCGGCGCGCCACCAGGCACTGCCGCCCGTAGGCGGCGGTGGAGGCGTTGGGCGAATCGAGCCCGTAGAGCCTCCTGGTCGCCTCGGTCTCGCCGCGCAGGTCGGTCAGCTCGGGGACCGCGGTCTGCATCCGGTAGGCGATCTCGTAGTTGTCGATCGCCGCCTCCACGCGCGTCTCCTGGTCGGTGCGCTGGAGGAACTGCCGGTCGAGGTCGTCGATCAGGGACAGCCGCGCGCGCTGCCGGTCGTCGGTCTCGCTGGGATTGACGTTGTGCAGCGGCTCGGCGTGCTCCGGATAGATCAGCGAGCCCTGGTGCACGGCGGGCAGGAAGCCGTTGCCGAACACGTTGATGCCGCCCAGCGGGATGCCGCCGCTGCCGAGGACGACGAAGCCGGGCAGGTTCTGGTTCTCGGTCCCGAGGCCGTAGGTGACCCACGCGCCCATGCTCGGGAAGCCGGTGAACGGCATGCCGCAGTGGAAGTAGAAGTTCGCCTGGGCGTGCTCCATGAACGGCGCGGTCATCGAGCGGATGACGGTCAGCTCGTCGGCGACGCCGCCGGTGTGCGGGAAGAGCGCGCTGACCGGGATGCCGCTGCTGCCGTAGTTCGTGAACTCCCACGGGCTGGGCCAGATGTTGCCGTCCTGGTTGAACATCGTCCGCTCGGTCTGGAACGGCATCGGCTCGCCCGCCTCGGCCGCCAACCGCGGCTTCGGGTCGAACGAGTCGACGTGCGACATCCCGCCCGACATGAAGCAGAAGATGACGTTCTTGACGCTGGGCGCGAAGTCGGGCGCCTTGGCGGCGAGCGGTCCGGCGGACGCTACGCTGCCGGTCGGTCCGCCCCCCTGCGCCAGCCCCGCGTAGGCCTTGTCGGCCATCAACGCCGACAGGGCGAGCCAGCCGAAGCCGGTGGAGGTCTGCCGCAGCATCTCGCGGCGCGTCAGGAACGGGCGGGCTCCGGGGTGGTGGCGTGGGTCGAAGGGCATCGGTGGAATCCTCTGCGTCGGCAGCGTGTCCGGGCGTCCCCGTGCGTGCACGCCCGCGCCGCAGCGCGCGGCGCCGGCATGTGCGTATCGCGGGCTACGGAATGAAGATGAACTCCTTCAGGTTGAACAGGCTGTGCGCGACGTCCTGCCACACCGCGGCGTCGTAGAGCAGCAGCGACCGGTCGACGCCCCGCTCTGTGGCCACGGCGTTCAGGTAGTCGGCGACGCGGGCGCGCTCGGTCTCCGACGGCGGGCGGGCGAGCGCCTTGGCGAACATGTGCGTGACGCGCCCGTCCACCGACGTCGCCTCGCCCTCGGCGAGCCGCCGGCCCCACTCGGCCGCCTGTCCGATGACGAACGGGCTGTTGAGCAGCGCGAGCGACTGGGCCGGCACGTTCGTCGTGTCCCGCTGGCCGCGGGTCGTCGCCGGCTTCGGCAGGTCGAAGACCTCCAGGAACGGGTTGTGCGCGTTGCGCCGGATCTCCTGGTAGATGCTCCGCCGCCCGTCGCCGTCCACCGGGCCGTTGTTCGGATCGCCCTGGGTCAGGCCGCGCCGCGCCGCGTAGTGCACCGGCACCGACGGCCCGTACATCGTCGGGTCGAAGCGACCGGAGATCGAGAGCATCGCGTCGCGGATTGCCTCGGCGTCGAGGCGCCGCAGGTTGGCGTGCTGCAGCAGCCGGTTGGACGGGTCGACCTCGGCGGCCCTGGCCGATGCCTGGCTGCTCATCCGATAGGCCCGGCTGAGGACCAGGCGGCGGACGAGCCGCTTCATCGAGTAGCCGTCGTCGACGAAGCCGGCCGCCAGGTAGTCGAGCAGGGCGGGATGCGACGGCGGATCGCCGAGCCGGCCGAAGTTGTCGACGGTGCGCACGATGCCGTAGCCGAACAGGTAGCGCCACACCCGGTTGACGGCCACGCGCGCCGTGAGCGGGTTGTCGGGGGCGGTGACCGCCTCGGCGAGGTGCAACCGGACCAGCCCCGGCTCGGGATACTGCCGGCTGTCGACCGCGGTGAGGAACCCGCGCGGCACCGGCTCGCCGAGGTTCCTGTGGTTGCCTCGCACCAGCAGGGGCTGATCCGGGGCCGCCTCGTCGATGACGCCCGGCGCGCGGCGCGCCACCGGCACGTCCCGCTCCAGCAGCCGGTACTCGGCCACCGGCGCGCGCAAGTCGACCAGCTCCTCCAGCGAGCGGGTCAGCAGGTCGGCCCGCACGAGCTCGTCCAGCAACACCGCCTGCTGCTCGCTGAGCCGGTCGTCCCGCCAGGCGGCGACCGCCTCTCCCGCCCGGTGGGCGATCAGCGCGGCCAGCTCTTCGCGGGACGCCGGCTCGGCCGGCGCTGCCGACGCCGCGTCCTCCGCGTCACCACCCAGCAGCGAGAGGATGGGAACGACCGTCTCCTTCGGCGTCCGCTTCTCGTCGTGGAACACGATGCGGCTGGCGCCGATGAACGACCGTCCGTCACCCCGCCGCGTCGGCCGGTGCCGCAACTGGCTGTCCTCGGGGTCGAGCTGGAACCGCGTGGCGTCGTCCTGGGTCGCGAACTCGATGTAGGCGCTGAAGCCCTTCCAGAACTCGGTGTCCCACTGCACCCAGCCCATCTCGTCGGTCTTCGGGCTGTGGCGCAGGTGGTAGATGCCGCCGCGCGGCACCGCGTAGTTCTCGATGATGAGATTCACGAAGCTGAGGTCGCCGCCCATCACGCGGAAGCTGATGTAGTCGCTGTCGATCTCGAAGCTGGGGGTCTGGATGACGCCGGGATGCTTCGTCGACAGCAGGTGCGTGTAGGCGCCGCCCGGATAGATCCCGGTCAGCAGCAGGTCGCCGCGCTGCTCGATGGCGAACTCGCCGGGCTTCGAGGGCGTGGCCGTGAGGCCGGTGCCGTGGCCGACCATCTCGGCGTAGTCGGGACCGGTCAGATCCCACTTCGGCTCGAAGTGCTCGGCGTTGTAGCGCTCGCGGTCGGCGATCTCGGCGTCCCAGTGCGCGCGCAGCTCGCGCCAGGCCCCCGGGAAATCGGCGGCATCGACCTCGGCCAGCGCCTGCCACGCCGCGAGGACGCTGCCGGATGCCGGGTCGGGCGCCGGACCCGCCTCCGCTTCGTCTACGCGATCCGCGTCGGCATCCTCCGCACCGTCGGCCTCATCCGCCGCCGGCTCCAGCCCGGCCAGCAGCTCGTCACCGACGGACTCGGCCGCCGCGCCCCACGCAGCGGCGAGCAGGCCGCGAATGTCCGCCTTCAGCGCCGCAAGCGCGTCCCGGTTCGTTTCGAGGACGGCCTGCGAGTCGACGGCGCGCACCGTCGGCCGCGCGCCGTACAGCGTGCCGAAGAACGAGTAGTAGTCCTTCTGGCTGATCGCGTCGAACTTGTGGTCGTGGCAGCGGGCGCACGACACGGTCAGGCCCAGGAACGCCTTCGACGCCACGTCCACCTGGTTGTCGGTCCACTTGACGCGATCCTCCCAGGGATCGACCGGCTGGAAGCCGTGCTCGATGAGCCGGAAGTTGGCCGGGCCGATCATCGACTCGTTGGTCCGCCCGTCCGCGGCGAGGCGCGGGTCCGGCAGCAGGTCGCCGGCCAGGTGCTCGCGGATCAACCGGTCGTAGGGCACGTCGTCGTTGAACGCGCGGATGAGGTAGTCGCGGTAGCGCCAGGCGAACGGGATGTCGGGGTCGCCCTCGCTGCCGTGCGACTCGCTGTAGCGGAACAGGTCCATCCAGTGGCGCGCCCAGCGCTCGCCGAAGTGGGGCGATTCGAGAAAGCGGTCGACCAGGTCCGCATAGGCCGACCGCGAGTCGTCGCCGGCGAACCGGGCGATTTCGGCCGGGGTCGGGGGCAGCCCGCGCAGGTCGAACGACAGGCGGCGGACGAGCGCGGCGCGGTCGGCGTCCGGGGCCGGTGCGAGCCCGGCCTCGTCGAGGGCGGCGAGAACGAACCGGTCGACCGGCGTCGCGGGCCACGCGTCGTCATCGACGGCGGGCTCGCCGGCCTGCACCGGCTGCCACGCCCAGTGCGTGCGCCGGCGCTCCGGCAGGTCGAACGGCGCGGACGGGTCCGGCGGATCCGCCCCGGCGGCGGCCAGGGTCGCCTCGGGCCACGGCGCTCCCATCTCGACCCACCTCGTGATCGCGGCGATGTCGTCGTCGGCAAGCGGTCCGAGCGGCGGCATCAGCATCGGCCGGCCGTGCAGGCGCTGCACCAGCGGGCTCTCGTCCGGGCGGCCGGGCACGATCACCGGTCCCGAGTCGCCGCCCGCCAGCAGTCCGTCCCGGCTGTCGAGCCGAAGGCCGCCGAACGGCGTGCCGATCTGCGCGCTGTGACACGCGTGACAGTTGTCGGCCAGCAGGGGGCGGATGGCGGATTCGAAGAACTCCGCCTGCGCCGCGTCCGGCGCCTGCCCGGCCGCAGGCGGGGCCTGCGCCGCGACGGGACGACCGAGCCAGGCGAAGGCCGTGCTCGACGCAACGAGCGCGAGCAGGCACAGTGACAGCCGCATTGTTTTCCTGAGCATGGCGTTCAGGGGCAATCTACTACCGCCACCCGTCCGGAGCAACCCCCAGCCACCGGCGCGTATACTGAAATGTGGCGGCGCGCAAAGGGGCGTTGCCGGCATCCGGAACGGAGGGAGCGTGCGAGTCGGTGTCTACGTCGATACGGATAACATCACGAGGAACGGGGGCCGGGGCCTCCGCTACGACGTTCTGCGGGAGTTCGCGTGCCGCGACGGAGCGGACGCGCTGCGGCTGAATTCATACACGTCCTTCGACCGCGAGCGGGCCCATACCGACGAGGACTACAAGCGCAACGTGCAGAGCTTCCAGGCGGCGTTGCGCGACTTCGGCTACAAGGTCATCGTCAAGCACGTCAAGTGGTACATCAACGAGGACGGCAAGCGCCTCGGAAAGGCCAACAGCGACCTCGACATGGCGGTCGACGTGCTGCTGGAGGCCCGCAACATCGACCGCGTGCTGCTGGCGACCGGAGACGGCGATTTCACCAAGGTCGCGCGTGCGTTGCAGAACATGGGTTGCCGGGTCGAGGTGGTGGCCTTCGACAACATATCGGGCGACCTGCGGCGCGAGGCGGACATGTTCGTCTCCGGGTACCTGGTTCCGGGACTGCTGCCCGGGGAATCGCGGGGCCCCGACTGGGGCGACGAGGGATCGCGGGTCCGCGGACTCTGCCACTGGTACGACTCGATCAAGGGATTCGGCTTCATCCGCTATCTGCGCTCGTTCACGGGCCCCCTGTGGGTCACCGACACGACACGCGAGGACTCGCCCTACGCGTCGACCTTCGTGCACAGCAGCGAGTTGCAGCGGGCGGGCATCAACACGCAGGAGCTGCCGAGCCGGCGGCTGATCCTGGAGTTCACGCTGCGTCCGTCGCCCACGAAGCCGGGCGAGCTGACCGCCCAGGAGATTGCCCTCGTCCCCAGGCCGACCGTCCGCGACCCGCGGCCCGCGCCCGTGCCCGGCCGCGGTTACGGGGGCCCGGATGCGCCGGCCCGTGGGGGATACGGGCATGCCGACACCGCAGCTCGCGGGTTCGGGAATGCCGACACCGCCGACCGGAGCCAGGGAAACAGCGAAGCCACGGCGAGCCGAGGCGCCGGGGACGCCGGCGCCGAGCCCACGCGCTGAATCGCCGGGAGTCTCCGGATTCCGGGCGCGTCGAGCCGGTCGACTACTGCTCGCTTGCGCGCTCGGCCGCGCGGGCGCCCGCGAGGATGTTCACCAGTCCGTAGTTGCCTTCGTGGCACGCGTACTCGAAGATCTCGCCCCCGAGCGGCACCATCGGGATCTCGGCGGTCCACGGACTCTCGTACGTCAAGGGGTCGGTGACCGTGAAGCTGTAGTCGATGCGGTCGGCGGCGACCCGCCTGAAACGCTCCACGACCTTCGCCTGCTCGCTGCCCGCCTGCACCAGGTAGCGCACCCGTTGATCGCCCCGCGCGGTCAGGTTGGTCGTCTCGACCACCAGCGTGTCGCCCTCCCAGCGGGCGCGCGAATCGCCCAGCCACTGGCCGACCTGCGACGGCAGGTGGTCGCGTCCGTCCAGCGGGATGATCCGCGCGTCGTGAATCATCTCCACCAGGATCACGACGTGGTCGGGCGTCTGCAGGATCTGGTAGTTGTGGTTGTAGAAGCCGGGGAGCATGGCGCCGGGCATCCCGCGCGTGATGCACCGGTCGTAGAGGTTCAGGTCGTGCCACGTGTCGAACCGCGTGCCGTCCCGCATCGCGGCGAACGCCGGGTCACTCTCGCGCACCCGCTCCGTCATCGCCGGGTACCTTCCGTCGGGCGGGTCGACGATGAGCGACGTCCGGTTGCTCCGCAGGCCGCGGTCGAACCAGAAGCTGTTGTAGGAGCCGGTCTGGCCGGGGGGCGGGGGCTGGTCCCGCGCTGCCTCGGCCTGCGCGTCGAACCCCGCGCGCTCCTCCTCGGAGAGCACCGTCCGCTCCTCGAACTCGGTCGGGCGCTCGATCGGCGTCGTGGTCCGGTTGGTCCAGACTCCCTGCAGGTCGGGGTCGCCCCACGGGGTGCGCTCGGGCGCCTGCGCGTTTGCCAGCACCGGAAGCAGGACGATGGCCGCCAGGATCGCGATGACGTGCCGCATGCTGCACCTCCTCATCGGGAGCATCTTAGCAGTCCGCGGCGACAGCCCCGCGTCGGTTCGAGTTGCCGCGACGCCACGGCGGGGGTCGGCGCGCTTCTCTCGCCGTCAGTCGGCGGCAGGTTCGTTGCGTCCTATTGCGTCGATCACGAGTACGCGCAGTTCCCTGATCTCGGCCAACACCTCGTCGA
>VXME01000053.1:36383-43466 GCA_009861545.1 Acidobacteriota bacterium
ATTGCGTCGATCACGAGTACGCGCAGTTCCCTGATCTCGGCCAACACCTCGTCGATCCGCTCGTTCGTGTCGTCAATTCGCTCGTTCGTGTCGTCGATCCGCTCGTTCGTGTCGTCAATCCGCTCGTTCGTGTCGTCAATCCGCTCGTTCGTGTCGTCAATCCGGGCGTTCACATCACCGATGCGTGCACTTACATCGCCGACCCGGGCGTTCAGGTTCGCGTTCGTGTCGTCGATCCGGTCGTTCAACCCGCTGGCGATGATTGCCACGAAGCTCACGACGACGGTGATCGTGGCGATTCCCGTTCCGATTACGGAGACGACGATCGACCGCATGTCCGTCATAGTTTATCACTATATCATGGTTAGCTCCGGTCAGAATCGCCGGCGGCGGTAGCGCGCCTCGCGGCCGCGGGGGAGACGGTGTTCCCGGATGGCCTACTCCGGCGCCGGTGGCGCGGACCGAAGGCGCGGGAAGAAGCGGCCCGTCCGCGCCATGTAGCGCCGGTAGTCGTCGCCGAAACGCTCGACGAGCTTCCCTTCCTCGGTCGCGGTCCGGATCACCAGCAGGGCCAGGGCGGCGAAGCCCGTCAGCGCGATGAACCAGTTCGCCGTGGTGAGGGCGTTGGCGGCGAACGCCAGGGCGGTGGTGACGTAGAACGGGTGGCGGACGTAGCGGTACGGGCCGCTCGTTACCAGCGCGTGCTCGCGTCGAGTGACGACGGTGTCGGTGATGTTCCGGCCGAGGCTGCGAAACGTCCAGATGCCGAGCGCCACGGCGGGTAGACCGATCGCCGCGCCGGCCCAGCGCAGCGCGGCGGGCAGCGGTACGGAGGCCCAGGACATCCAGGCCGGGTCGAGGACGAAAGCCACGAGGCCGCCCATCGCCGCCAGCCCGCACGGGCGCAACGTGAGGAGGATGAACAGTCCCTCCTGACGACGGTCGAGCTTCTCCCGGCTCGCCTGCGACCGGATCCGGTGGTAGAGGGCGACCGGCAGGAAGGCCGCCATCCCGAGGGCGAGGATCAGCCGGAAGGTCTGGTCGTCAGCCATCGTTGCGCGCGCCTGTCGGACGCGAACTCGGGCTCGCCCGGTCGCAGCCCGCTCTGTGCTCACGTGCGCCGCGAAACCCGCGACCGCGTCCGCACACCTCCAGCATAATCGTATGCACCGGCACTGGCCGAACACGGACTCCATCACCCAGCATTCCCCAACCCGAAGAACACCCTCCACGACCCGCGGTCCTCACGATGGACGAAATCACGAGATTCGGAGCCGCGGAGCTGGCGCGGCGAATCCGCGTCGGGCACGCGAGCCCGCTGGAGGTCGTCGACGCGCACATCGCGCGGATCGAGGCGGTCGAGCCGCACATCAAAGCGCTGATTACCACGACGTTCGACGCGGCCCGGCGCACGGCGCGGCAACTGACCGACACCGGCGTTCCCGCCGATCGTCGCGAGGCCCGGCGAGGACGAAGTCGCGCTCGACGTCGCGGCCGTGCTGGAACGCGAGTTCGGAAGCCGTGTTCCTCCGCGCACGTGTCAAAAGTAGCGCAGCCAGGCCAGATCCCTGCGCCTCCGCTTCCAGCGGGCGAATCCACGGGTCGGAAAGTACAGCGGTACAGCGAGCGCGGCGGCGAGGAGCCACAGCACGCCCAGGTTCGGCACGCTCAGGTACTCGCCCTGATTCGGCCCGTACAGGGCATAGGCGGCCAGGTAGCCCGCCTTCAGCACGTACAGGTGGAGGACGTAGAAGAACATCGGCGCCGCCCCGAAGGTCGCGACCGCCGCGGTAATTCGCCGGTTCTCGGTTGCTTCGAACAGCGCCAGCAGAACCGCCCCGGCCCCCAGCGTGGCCAGCAGGAACAGCAGCGACGGCGGGTACTTGGTGAGGGACAGGAAGCTCATCAGCGTCGTCAGCGCGTCGGGGCTCACGAACCGGGGAGCGTCGCCGTAGACGTTCAGCCAGCGGAGCGCCACGAAACCGACGAGCAGGGCGGCCCCCAGCGTCAGGAGGCGGCGCACCGTCGTTCCCTCGGCCCGGATGCGGGCGAACCACGGCCCCGTCGCATGGCCGAGGACGATGACCCCGATCCACGGGAGGACGGGATAGCTCGTTCGCGCGGTCACGCCGGCGCCGAGCTCGATGATGTCGCGCTGGTGCAGGATGGCCCAGGGAACGAAAAACGGGGACTCGCCGGTCAGGACGATGCCGTCGAGCAGGTGATGCCCCGCAACCAGCAGCAGCCCCACCGCGAGCTGCCAGCCACGGCTCAGGTGCAGCAGTCCCGCGAGCGCGATCATGCAGATGCCGATGCACCAGATCACCTGCAGGAAGAACCTCGAGGGAGGAAACTCCGCCGTCCAGGCGAACCCCACGACGGTGATCTCGAGCAGCACGAGGAACGCGCCGCGCTCGAGCAGGAACACCGAGGTCTCCCGCCGCGTGTGGGTCGCGCCGTGGAACCAGGCGCCGATTCCGGTCAGGGCGATGAACACCGGCGCGCAGATGTGGCTCAGCGAACGGGTGAAGAAGAGCCCAGCCGGAGTTGTCGTGACGTCCACCGGATCGCCGACCTGCGCGTGCAGATAGACCGTCTCGCGCACGTGGTCCACCAGCATGAGCAGCATGACGAGCCCCCGGAGGGCGTCGATGCTCGCGACTCGCCGTCCGGTCATGGGGTCATTCTCACATCATCGGGACGCCGAGCGAGGGCGCGCCGGCTCGATCATGCCATCGCGTTCCGCCTCTGGCGGGCGCGCCGACCATCGAACCGCCGCATCAGACGATTCGGCGATTCCTTGCTCTCGCGTAATGTCCTCCAGCACGCCCACGGCCGCATCCGACAACGGCACCCGATGTTCCGGGACGGGATTCGCGTTCGGTCATTCGCTCGATTTCGGGTTGCTCGGCGATGAGCGTCTGTTAGCCTGACAGCGTAATCGATCAACAGATACGGTCGGCGTGGCGCCGTCGAGGATCGGAGGATCACACCGATGTCCCGTTTCCACCTGGACGCGAGCCAGCCATGAGACGACTCTATCCGGACCTGTGGCAGACGGCCCAACAGAAGCAGTTCTCCACGCTGACCGTGCATGCGTACCTGCTCGACCGACCTGTCGGCAATGCCCTGTTCTACAACCCGCGAAGCTCCGGTGATTTCGCAGCGGTCGCCGACCTTGGCGGGATCACCCACCACTACCTGAGCCATTGCCACGAAGTCGGCGACGGGCTGCCGGGCGTCGCGGAGCGCTTCGATTCGAAGTTGTGCTGTCACGCCGGCATGGAGCCGTATCTTGCCAACACGATGCCCGCGGACGTGTACTTCGATTCGCCCGACAGGGAGCTTCACGCCGGTGGTGTCGAAGTGATCCACACGCCCGGCCACACGGACAACAGCGTGTGCTATCGCTACCGCTCGCCGCACGGACGGACGTACCTGTTCCCAGGCGACACTCTCTACCTGGACCACGGAGAGTGGGCCACCCTCGTGGTTTCTCAAGACGGGGGGAACCGCCGAGACCTGGCCCGAAGTCTCGCGCTGCTGCGTACTCTGGATGTCGACGTGATCATCTGCAGCGTGTCCATCGGCGACATGAAGATCGTCGAGGTAACTCGCCCGGAGTGGTGGAGAATCATCGACGACTTGATGCGGCGTCTGGCGATATCCAATCACCAGGCCTAGATCCGCGGACCGCCGCGTTCGTCCAACCGGAGTTCTGGAGTTGCTCCCACGTCCAGCTTGTCGCCGCTGCGGGCGCATCGCCAGCGGTCGTGACGGGGCGGAACCGTAGCGACAGTGACGGTCTTCCGCTACTCGGAACCGCCCACCTTGCGTCGACCGGACTCAAGAGCCGCGTAGGCCTCGTAGGTCTTCGGTCCCGGAACGGACTTGATGCGCTCCCAAGCCGCCACGGCGTTGGCCCGGCCTTTGCCCCTGTTAGCCGGGTCCGCCTTGAAATCCGTCACGAAATTGTTGAACCGAGCGGCGGGGATCCGCGGCAAGCGGCCCTCCGAGCGCATAAGCTCCAGTAATCGATTGCCGAGATCCGCGTAGGTGATGCGCCGGCCTGCCTGAAGTTGCGTGCGGCGCAATTCGTTGAGCCAGTACCACTGGCCTGACTTGTCTCTCAGCGACGGGGAGCACGCGTGGACGAGGTCTCGCAGGAAGGCCTTCGTTCTCCGGTCGTCGACGTAGGTCTGGACGATCGTGTCGGCAGCCAGCCTGTCGCGCTCTTCGCCGGACCGTCGATCGGGCACGGGTTTGGCAAGCGGAACCATCCCCGTTCGAAGAACGCCACGGATGAGCGACTCAAGCTCCAGCTTGCGCCGTCGGCCGACAGGGATGCCGAGCTGACGCGCAAATGCCTTGAGATCCGCGGCATAGAAGTAGCCGTCGTCGAACTCCTCGACCGACATGGAGGCACGGAGCTTCGACATCACGCTGGACGCATGGTTCTTGGACGTCTCGGTGGCTCTCGGGGTTCGCCCCCTCGATCAAACCGAGAGGCTGACAGTCCAACTGGTGAAGCGGTCGAAAGACGTGGCAATGTGTATGAAATGCACCTCGCCAGGGACAACGTCGAACACACTGTCGTACGTCCTTCCATTCGACAGTCGGACTACCACCCTGGCGGCGACGGGAGCGTTCGTCGTGTTGGTCAGCCTGCCGTCGAATCCCCGTGAGAACGTTTCGTAGCTGATAGTGAGTTCCACGCCGCCCTCGCTCAGCATGGCGACGTCGTCGAGTCTGTACTCGAGCTCGGTTTCGCTTGGTCCGAATGGGCTGTCACAGCCCAGAAGCAGCGTGACAAGGGCAATGATCGAGACGGAGGCACGGATGATGACGGCTCTTCGACGTTTCATCATGGCGGCTCCATTCAGTGAGCGGCTGCTTGCATCCCGCTGGCCGTTCTTCGAACCTCCTTGCCGCGCGTTCCATGCAACTCTCCCTGCAGCCTACTCGGGCAGTGCGAACACGAACAGGTTGTTTCCGTCGCTCGGATGCAGCTCCGGGGTCAGGTTGATGAAGCGCGCCGTGCCGGTGCTGACCGCCACGTACTGCCGGCCGTCGACGGCATAGGTGATCGGGAAGCCGGAGACCGGCGAGCCGAGGTTGATCTCCCAGAGGATCTCCCCCGTGGTGTCGTCGAACGCGCGGAAGCGCCCGTTGACGTCGCCCCCGAAGACCAACCCGCCGCCGGTCGCGACCAGCGACATGGTCGCCGCGCGCTGCTCGTGGACCCAGGCGGAGACCCCGGTCTCGGCCGAGATGGCATGCACGGAGCCCACCTGATCGGTCCCGGGCGCGATGCGCGCCCGCCACTGGATCGCGTAGATCGACGTGCTGTCCGGACCCTCCGCCCGCATGTTCGCGCAGACGTTGCGCAGCGGCATGTACATCATGTTGGTCAGCGGGCTGTAGGCGCCGGCCTCCCAGTCCGGTATCACGTTAGCGTATCCGACTACAACTCATTCACCAACAGTATCTTACGGAGATGCCACCTCGCTCCGCCAGCCGCCCGTGCCAGCCAAACGGGCCTGCCAGCCAGGGGACGGGGTCCCGGTGGCATCGTTGCGGCGCAGCCGTTCGACCGCGGCGCGGTCCTTCGCAAGGTCGGGCAACGCGTAGATCATGGTCGTTTCGGGCCGAGTGTGTCCATGGACGTCCTGGACGTCGGCCACGTCGGTTCCAGCGCGTCGGAGTCTGGCGGCGAGCAATGCGCGGCCCGCCCGGCTCGCCCTGATGCACTGGCCCAGTCCGTTCCAGTCAAGTGGGGGACCCAGGCGAGCTATACTCCGAGGATGACCAGCGGCACGAAGTGGGTCGTCGGCAACTTTGCCGCCGTAGCGCTCGCCACGACGTTTACCAGCGCGTGCGGTGACGAGCCTTCGGTGCCTGCCGGCCCGACCCCGACGACCGTTCCGCCCGTGACCGTCGAGGAGTCTGGATTCACGCTGTCCGGCACCGTGAGCGACGGGCGGATGAACGGCCCCGTACTTGCTGGCGCGACGGTGCGGGCCACTCCTCCCGGCACTGCGGCAACAACCGGTTCCGACGGGCGGTACGAGGTTCGCAATCTCTCGGGCGCAGTCACGGTCAGTGTCGGCGCGACGCACTACAAAGCATCAGAGACGACCGAGGTGACGATGGATAAGGATCGCACCCTTGACTTCGTCCTTGAGCATACTGGGAACCCGCCGTACCAAGGGACGGTTTTCATCACGCCGGATCTTCTCGGGCCTGCGGATCCGACGTCGCTTCGAGATGTAACGTACACCGGGCGCGACGCTCGGACGATCTTTGATGCGCGCGTTGAAGAGTGGATTCCGCGCGACGTCTATCTGTTCGAGATGCGCTACTCCGGTGGCACGCTGGAGTTCCAGGTCAATCCGGAGTTTGGCAGCGTCGACGCGGCGCGGGCGGAAGTCGACGCGTACGCGCCGGCAATTGGGCGCTTGCCGGTCGCTCTCATGTCGGAATTGGTCTATGTCACGATCAACGCCGGGACGGAATTGTTCAGGGCCGCTATTGGCGGCAGTTGGCACGGGGGAATAATCATCCACACCGGCCAAGGGGTGGAGTACACGCGCGATGGGTTTCTCGAAGAGGTCCTGTTCCACGAAGCGGGGCACGTGGCGCTGGACCTTGACCATGCGAGCGCTTCGGGATGGCGCACGGCGCAGGAAGCGGACAGCGTCTTCATCTCGGATTACGCCCGCGCCAACCCGGACCGCGAAGACGTCGCAGAGAGCATTTCTGCGTGGTTTGCCGTCCGGTATCGTGCCGAGCGATTGTCCGAATCGGACCGGGCAGCGATTCTGACCGCTATACCGAACCGTTCGCTCTACTTCGACGACCTGGGCTTCGACATGTCGCCCTACCAGAGGTCAACGAGATCGGCTGCCCCCGTTCTTGGAGAGCCTTGGTTGCAGCTACGGATCTGGTTTCCGTTCGAGGGATCGCCCATTCGGTAGGCATTGTTTCGTGAGGGGTGGAGCAAGGTCAATGGAAGAATGGAGCATCGTGCTCGGGTTGGCGGCGACGGTGGTTCCGACCGCAGCGGTCATCGTGACGGCGTTG
>VXME01000053.1:43476-48513 GCA_009861545.1 Acidobacteriota bacterium
GCTCGGGTTGGCGGCGACGGTGGTTCCGACCGCAGCGGTCATCGTGACGGCGTTGTGAGGGGTGGAGCAAGGTCAATGGAAGAATGGAGCATCGTGCTCGGGTTGGCGGCGACGGTGGTTCCGACCGCAGCGGTCATCGTGACGGCGTTGATCCAAAACCGCGCCAATCGAGACGCTCACTCCGGCATCGTCGCGCGGCTCGAAGGTGTGGAAGCTCGCGCCGAGAAGCGCGCTGACGCGTTGGCGACGACGCTTGACGCGCAGCGCCGGGCGCTGGAGGCCATCGCGCGGGACCTGTCGTTCTTGGCCGGGCGGCAGGCCGAGCGCGACCGGAATCCGGATGCTGGCAGCGTCGGCGGCGTCCGATAAGGCCGCTTATGTCAACTCCTATGCGCCGTTGGTTGGATCGGGCGAAGTACCTGTTGGAAACTCTCGCTCTGATCGTATTCGCTCTTGGATTGGTGGGCGTGGCGCTGAATCCCCTGGTGCCAGTGGTAGATCACCTCATTGCCGCACCAGTAGAGCGAGTGATTGCTGCTTATGACCCCAATCACTTGCAAGAGTACGTCTGGAATCACGAAACGAACCCGTTGCCCAAGAGGATGGTCCGGACCTCAGATGGGATCTGTTTCTTGAGCTACTTCAAAGGGGCTTTCGATGGGGAAGTCTCGATCGTGCACGAGAACGGTTGGTGGGTCCTCCTTGGCACTGGAGACGGTCAAGACCGGACGATTGAGGCCCGGGCGCGCTGCTGGCGTTTTCCGTGGGCAGATCGCACCCCTTGACGATTCACTACTCTTGGTGCAGCCACTTGGTCCCCCATCCCGCGGTCAAAGGTACCGCGCTACCGCGCCGCGTTCGGCGGTGGCTCCGGCGGCGTAGTGTGCGACCATCCTCGCGGTCTTCCAGTTTCCTGCGCGCATGACGTCGGTGGTGGACGCGCCGCAGCGTGTCAGCTCGGAGGCGAGCCCGACGCGCCCGGAGTGTGCGGTCACGCGGCGCTCGACGCCGGCCGCGGTGGCGGCGGCCGTGAAGCGCATCCCGACCGCCTGCGGCGACAACGGTACCACACGGTCGCCCGGCTCCGGACGCGTGGCCGCCCGCAGCGCGCGGAGCGCTCACGCGACGTCGTCCTTGACGAAGCGCACGTCTCTGCCCTTGCCCTCCTGGTCGGTCTTGCTGCGGCGGACGGCGACGAGGATGCCGCCGCTGTCGGTCACCTCGTCGAGGTCGCCCCGCGGCTGTTCGCATTCGGGGTCTCCCTTCGGCCCTCGGCGGCCGGGCCGGTCCTTGGCGGGCGGGCGCGACCCGGCCGCGACTCGCACCGATTATCTCTCCGTCGGCGAGAAAACTGCCGCGCGGTGTCAGTACGGACCTGCCGGTCAAGCGGTGCTCCGCACTTGCCCGTCCGCACCGGCTAGCGGGGGCGGCCAGTCGAGAACGCCCGTCGCGTCGTTCCGGCGCAACCGTTCGAGCGCGGCGCGATGCTTCGCCAGCTCGGGCGGCGCATAGATCATGGTCGTCTCGGGCTTGGTGTGTCCGTACAGATCCTGGATGTCGGCCACGTCGGTGCCGACCCTTCGCAACCCTGCCGCGAACGAGTGCCGGATCTGGTAGGTGGTGAACGCCGGCCGTCCGGCCCGTCGCGCGGCGGCGGCGAGCGCACGGTTGACGCTGCTGCGGGGCCAGGGTCCGAAGGCTTCGGCGTCGAGGAAGGCGTGCGCGGCGTCGACGCCTTCGGGCACCAACGGGACGGCGGCGATGCGTCCGCCCTTCCCGCGCGGGACGGCGACGTAGGGGATCGGCTCGTCGAGCCGGAAGTCCTCGGCGCGCAGCCGCCCCATCTGCGAGGGCCGCATCCCGGTCCAGTGCATCAGCTCCAGACGGGCGCGGGTGACCGAGCCGGTCTCGATCTCGGCGAGCACGTCGGCGATGTGGCCGCGGTCGACCCATCGGGGCCTCGGCGGGGGCGGCGCGAAGCGGACGAGGTCGAGCAGGTCGAACGAGGCGCGGCGGCCGTAGAGGACTCGGACGAGGTTCGTGAGCGCATGCCGGCGGTGGTTGCAGGTCGAGGCGGCGAGCGTGTCGCGCCACTCGTGTAGCTGGCCGTTGAGCGCCGGCAGATGGGCGGGCAGCGCGAGCGTCCGCAGATGCCCGAAGCGCGGCAGCCACGCCAGCAGCTCGCGGCGGCGGTCGCCGAAGCTGATCAGGGTGGTCTTCACCTGGTCGAGGTAGCGGCCGGTGTCGTGGTTGAGGGAGTGCTTGCCGCCGGCCGGTAGCGTCCGCAGGCTGGCGCGCAGTTCGTCGCGCCGCGCGCGGATGGTCTTGAGCGGGGTGCCGGGCGGGAAGCGGATCTCGCGCTGGACCCCGTTGACCTTGACGGTGGCGGCGAGTCCGTGGCGGTCCCTGTAGATGCCCTCGGCGACGCGCACGCGGCGGCGGGAGCCCGGCTTGGCGCTGGCAGGCTTCGCCGAGTGCCTCCTCTTCCTGGTTGACTGCCGCTTCTCCGCCGCCGGGGTGCCGGTCGCCTGCTCCGCGCCGGTCCGGACGTCGCCGGTTCCAGTGACGTTCGTATCCATGCTGTCTCTCCTCACGCGAAGGTCCTCGCGGCCCACTTGACCTGTCCGACGATGACGGCATTGGGCGGCCAGGGCCGGTTGGGCCAGAGGTGCTTGTTGGGGTTGTCGCTGACGAGCTGCCAGACGCCGGCCTCGTCGCGGCCGGCGCGCTTGACGACGAGGCCCTCGTCGGTGCGGACGACGTAGATGTGACCGACGTGGCGGCGTCGGCTGGCGTGGTTGACGAGTATCGAGCAGCCGTCGACGAGCGTCGGCTCCATGGACTCTCCGCTGACCTGGATGATGCGGCAGTGCCGGGCGACGAGGCCGTGCCGTCCGAGCCACGAGCGGAGGAACTTGACCCTCCCGATGACGCGCTCGTCGTAGACATCGGCGCCGTCTCCGGCGGCCGATGCCAGCTCGGAGACGCCGACGAAGTCGCCGTCGTCGGCGGCCGAGGCGCGCGCCGCGGGGTCTTCGAGGCCCTGGGCGGCCTTCAGGTCCCGGAGAAGCTGCTCGGCCGTCCGCGGGTCGTCGGTGAGTCCGTGCAGGTAGTCGGTGGACACGTCGAGGGCTCGCGCGGCGGCGGCGGTCTTGTCGTGTGACCAGCCGGCCTTGCCGCGCTCGACCATCGAGACGGCCTCCCGTGTGTTGACGGTGTGGGCGGCGAGCTGCTGCTGGGTGACGGCGCGCAGGGAGCGGGCGGCCCGCAGCCGGTCTCCGAAGATGCTCATGCCCTAGATGGTAATACAACTTTACAGTTGACGGGAAACAATCCTGCCCTTTACATTGGCCGGTAAATGGACATTACGGGAGTGCAGACCGTCCGTGCCCGCCTCGCAGCGCTGGGCGTTTCGCAGCACGCGCTGGCGCGCGCGCTCGACGTCAGCCAGGCGACGTTGAGCCTGTGGTTGAACGGCTACCGGCAGCCGCCGGCGGACTTCGAGGCGGCGGCGATGGCGGAGCTGGACGTGCTGGAGCAGGCCGAACGGGCCGCGACCGCAGCGCGGGCGGAAGCTCTGGCGAAGGGACGGGCGGGAAGGACCGGCGCGTGGCGGCCTCGCGCGCGGAGGAAGAGACATGGACGCGAATCGGCCCGGCGGTAACGCCGGCGCGGACGAGCTGCCGGCGGTGCTGCTTCTCGACGACGTGGCGGCGCTGCTGCGCTGCTCGACGACGACGATCAAGCGGCGGCTGCGGGCGCGGGTGTTCCCGGTGGCGCCGCTGTCGGGGATCGACAAGCGGCCTCGCTGGAGCAAGGCGGCGCTGCTGCGGTGGCTCGAAGCGGGCGGCTCCGGCGAGGCGGTGCGTGGCCGCCGAAGGGGGCCGCGGTGAAGCCGGCGGCGAGGCGCGGCGGCTGGCGCGCGGTCGACCCGGAGATGGGCGACCTGGTGTTCGTCTGCCCGGGGTGCTGGCCGGAGGTGGCCGCCGAGTGGCGGGCACGGAAAGACGTGACGGTGCGGAAGCTGGCGGCGAAGCCCCGGTGGGCACGCTGCGGCGTGTGCGACCCGGAGGACGTGTGCTGATGCGGAACGGCTTACAGAGCATCCGTTCGGCGGCGATGCGGACGGCGCCGGGTGCCGGCGTGGAGGCGGTGTAGCGATGCCTGCGGACCGCCTTCTGCACGCGCGGCTCGGCCACTCGGCGAAGGTGTCCGGGCTGTCGGACCTGGAGTACCGGGTGTGGACGACGTACGTGCTGGCGGCCAACGACTTCGGTGTGATGCGCGCCGCGGCGGTGGCGTTCCAGGCGGCGCACGACGGGCTGAGCGGCCGGCCGGCGAAGGCGGTCCAACGGTGCATCGAACGGCTGGTGAAGGTGGGTCTGGTGGCCGCGTTCACGCACCAGGGGTCGCGCTACCTGTACCAGGCGGACTGGCAGGACTTCCAGCGGGTGCGCTACCCGCTGCGGACGATGCACCCGTTGCCGGACGCGGCCCAGGTGAGCGCAAAGACGCGGCACCTGTGGTCGATCCATCCGGGGGGCGTGCGCGTGCCGGCGCTGCCGAAGGCGACGAGCCAGACGACCGGGGTAGCACCGGAGGCATCCGGACCGGCACGCGATTCCGGCACAGGGGCGGCACGATTCCCGGAAGATTCCCGCAAAGCTCCCGCAGCGGTTCCGGAAGATTCCCTTACTAATCCTGAAGTTGTCCCGTCTCACGCACGCGCGTGCCAAACGGCTAACGGCTTACGGCTAATGGCTAACGGCTCGTCCGAAGGTGGGGGTGCGGGGGAGGAGGACCCGGCGGCGCGTGGCGCGGTCGCGTCTCGGGCGGCGGCGTTTGTCGAGCGGTACCGGTCCGAGTGGTATCCGCGGCACCGGGGCGTGGCATATGCGCCGACGCGTGCGGTCGAGGCGTCGGACGCGGACGCGGCGGTGCGGCTGTGCGCGGCCTGGGACGACTCGGCGCTGGAGCGGCTTGTCGAGCGGTTCCTGACGGTCGAGGGCGACCGGTTCCTGGCGGGCCGGACGCGGA
>VXME01000054.1 GCA_009861545.1 Acidobacteriota bacterium
TCTTCTTCTACCGCTACCACTGGGTGGACGGGATCAACCTCCTCATCCACGAGGCAGGCCGCGTCGTCTTCTCGCCGCTGGCCCGGCTCTCGGCCGGCGGCGAAACGGTCGCCGTGCTGGCCGGCCCGCTGCTTCAGCTCGCCGTGCCCCTCTACATCACGTTCCGGCTGTGGCGGCGTGGGGAGGCGATCCCGGCGGCGGTGGGCGCCCTGTGGTCGGCTGAGAGCGTCATGTACGCGGCGGAGTCGATGGCCGCCGCGAACGGCCTGGCCCTCCCCCTGATCGGCGATCACTCGAACAACTGGCGCCTTCTCATCGACCGCGCCGGCGCCCTGGAGTCCGCCGAGCAGATCGGCCTCGCCCTCCACCTCCTCGCCAGCGCCGCCGCCGTCGCCGCCGTCTGGTGGGCCATCCGCCTCGAGAATTTCCGGACCTCTGAGTAGGGGCCACGGTACGGTCTCGAACCGGTGGGGTGGCGATCGTTCGCTCCGGCACAGATCATCTGGCCGGACTGATCACCCGAGATCGGAGGCACAACCTTGAAGCGAAGCAATCCCGAACCGGACTCCCGGCGATCTCCGGCTACGCTGCATGAACTCCTTTCTCGCTCTCCGCTGAAACACCTCGATTTCGAGGCAGAGGGAGTACGTAGTCCGGTGCGGGAAACGTGCGACTGGTTGACGCCCGCGCTCTCGCCCGGTACCGAACCCCCCCGGGGTGGGCCGCCGGTGGCTACGCTTCGCGAGTTGCTTCGTGACCTCGACGATGCCCGGAGCGATCGGTGGTGAGGGACCACACGTCCTTGCGCTGGGCTGCCGTGTGCCTGGTGTGGGTCCTCTGGGCGGCGGTCCAAGCGACCGAACTCGGAGCGCAGGGGGTCGATCCCGCGGCGTACGAGCACTTGGTCGAGCCGCGGATCGTGGAGCGGGCGGACGAGCGGGTGTTGGAAGTGGGGGCCGTTGGCGATCCGGACGACGTGGGCAGCGCCGCGTTCGGCTCCTCTTCCAGCTCTACTTCTCGAGCGGAGCGGCGACCGGGTTCACGCCCGCGGTCGCCCGCGCGCGCTGGCAGGAGGGGCTGGACGAGATTCCGAGGAGCGAATGGATCGGCCGCTACGCGCTACCCGTCCCTGAGGCCGTGGAATCGCTGCCGGAGCACACGCCGCCGGACGGCGTGACCGCCTCGATCACGACGTGGGAGTACGGAACCGTCGCGGAGATCCTCCACATCGGCCGCTACGACGCCGAGCAGCCCACGATCGAGCGCCTCAAGGCGTTCGTCGAGGCCGGGGGCTACGAGACGTTCGGCGGACACGAGGAGGAGTACATCGTCGGCCCGAGCATGGCCGGCCCCGGCAACCCCGACGAATACCGCACGATCCTCAGATACCGCATTCGCAAAGCGGATCTGGGCCGTGGTGGTGGGCCGTCCGGTCAGAGAGGTTTGTCGGGCCGAGAGGGATAGCGTGCCACGCCCCGCTGAGCGATACCGAAGGCGGCGGCGGCGAGCAACGTGAAGATGGCCAGCGTGACCACTCCAATGGCGATGAGGGCGTAGGGATGCTCCAGGAATGACCGGAGTGCGGCGCCGATGCCTTCGCGTTGCAGCAGGCCGAGCGCCCACGGCGCGACCCAGGCCAGAAGGACGACCATCGCCGCGATCGACCAACTGATGAGTCTCGTCAGTTCACAGGCCGCAGCGGCCGTCAGGCACCAGGCCGCAAGCGTGAGCAGCGCCCAGTACCCCAGCGCGATCTGAAACGGCGCCACCCCCACAAGCACCCCCCACTCGGCGGGCGGCTCGACCAGCATGAGCGTCACGCCGGTGGCGATCACGCCGGGCAACAACCCCGCGGCCGCCGCAAGGAAACGGGCCGCAACGAGATCGGCTACGGTCACCGGAAGGGACAGCAGGAACTCCAATGTCCGATCGAGCTTGTCTCGCATGACGGCGATGGGCACCGCCACGACCAACCCCAACGTCACGCCCATGACGACCACCAGGACGTTCTCGTCGGTGGCCCGTCCGATGACGTAGAACAGGACGAGACCGGCCGCCCCGGCAAGATACAGGCGCACCAACAGGGGCTTGGCGCGCTGGATTTCCACGCGGGTCAGGTCGCCGACATGCCGCAGGTTCAATGGGCGTCCAGAAGGTCGTAGAGGGCATCCGCCAGCGACGCGTGGTCGGCGCGCATGTGTCGCACGGCACGGTCGGCGATCATGGTTCCTTCGACGAGGACCAGCACGCGGTCGGCCAGCCATTCGACATCCTCGAGGATATGAGTCGAGAACAGGAGGACTCTCCCCGGCTCTTCGTCCAGGCTCTCGACGACGACGTCCATGAGGCGCCGGCGCATTACCGGGTCAAGGCCGGCCGTCGGCTCGTCGAGGAGCAGGACGCGGGGTCGGCAGGCCTCCGCCGACACGAACGCAACCTTCGCCTTGGTACCGCTCGAAAGAGTTCCCAGACTCGCGGCGTCGGAAATCTCTAGGCGATCCGTCAATCGCGCCTCGTAGTCGCGATCCCAGTTGTCGTAGAAGCGTGCAAGCAGGTCGAAGTGCTGCCGAACTGTCATTCCGGCGAATCCGAGGAGTCTTTCCGGCATCACGCGAACGTGATTGTGCAAGCCGGGGAGGAGCGTGCGCGTATCGACGCCTCCGAACCGCACGTCGCCTTCGTACTCCGGCAGCAACCCCGAGAGCGCCCGCAGGATCGTGGTCTTCCCCGCCCCGTTCGGACCGACCAGGGCCACGCGCTCTCCCGCAGTCAGTTCGATGCTGAGCGGTTCAAGCTCGAACAACGGGTACTTGACCGCGAAGGAGCACAGCTCGATGTCGGGGTCTCGCGTAACGATCATCTCTTATGAACCTGGCGTTCATCCATCCACTGCTCTTCCAGCTGCCGGAGGGTCTCGGTGAGTTCCGAGCGCAGTCTGGCGAACTGCTCGCGGCGATCGGGGCGGCCCTGCAGCCTCAGGAAGACGGCGGTGTCCTCTCGCACCTCGCGGGCGAGTTCCATCCACAGCATCGCCACGAAGCCGCACGCGGGGGGCACCACGGCCGCCACCGCGGCGACCGTCCATCCCCCCACGAGATAGCCCAGCACGGGCCCCAGGATCCAGGCCGCACACGTCCCGGCCAGGAGCGTCCCCAGCTTGACCGTCGCGGTGACCTCGAGCTCGGGTTTCACGAGCCTGACGACGAAGCCGGGCAGCCGGACTATGGGAGCCCAGAGCAGGGATCCGGCCACCGCGAAGGGAAGCCCAAGCGCCAGGAGCGTTCCGCGCACGACGACGTACTTCGCGACCGGGAGGAAGCTGTAGCGGGGAGGCACGTCCCCTTCCCCGGCACGGAGCTCGTCGCTCAGCCGGGCATACCGCGCCACCTTTTCCACCAGGCGGCGGTGCTCCTCGGGGTGCGCCCGGCGGATCCATTCCAGGCCCCGCGCGAAACGCTGCAGGCGGGGGAAGCGCGTCCCCAGCGGCTCCCGGGTCCGCCACGGCACCCACCGCAATTCACGGACGTAGAGCTGCTCCGCCACCTCGACGAGAATCCGGTCTCGGGGGCGGCCGAAGTTCAGCGTCTCGCGGCGCACCCCCCGCTCGATCCGCTCGGTGAGCCTGCGCCCCGCGGCGACGGGATCCTCCCGGTACGC